>CAZIVN010000053.1:0-11746 GCA_964542685.1 uncultured Halobacteriales archaeon | reverse complement strand
GACTAACCACGGTCGGTAGAGGTCGAGTTCACTGACAAGCCCCGCGCCACCGTGCACGGGGCAGTTGACAACAGCGCGGTGCCGGTCTCCACCGGCAAACGGTGGTACCGAACCGTATCAGTCGGCCGCAACGCCCTCGTCGTCGGTCTGATGCTGGCGCAGTTCACGGACGGAGCTGTAAACGACGGCACCGCTCACGAGGAATGCAGCGCCCAGGATGATTATCAAAGCCACCCTGTCGAGAACGGGCATCCCGAGGGCGCCACCGACCTGTCGGACGGCGACTGCGGCGGCACCGAGCAGCAACATCACGCCGAAGTACACCTTGATCTCGTCCTCGTCGACGATGTCTGTTGCCTGTGCACCGACACGGGCGCCCAGGGCACTCCCGGCGAGCAGAGGTGCGACGATCACCAGATCGACGGCACCGTCGAGGGCGTAGAGGAAACTCCCGATGCCACCGGAGAAAACGATCTCGAAGAGGTCGGTCCCGACTGCGACTGGGACGGGCACGCCGATGAGGTAGAACAGGGCCGGCATCCGGATGAATCCGCCCCCGACACCGAGAAATCCCGATAGCAACCCCGTAGCGAACGCGACGGCGAGGATCATCCACAGCGAGACGCGCACGCCACCGCGGAGGGACACCATCGGCGGAACCTCGTAGGACTGGATCGCCCGGGCGATCTCCGGGATGTCGGCGTCGTCGAGGTCCACGTCGCCGTCGGCGTCGTGGCCGAAGCTACCGCCCCCGCCGCTGCCGAGTGCCCGCTTGGTGATGAACGCCCCGATGCCACCGAGGAGGCCGACGTAGGCGACGCTGACGACTGTGTCCGCGACTCCCATGGCCTGGAGCGCGTGGAGACCCTGCTTGCCGACCTCGATACCGGCGGTCGTTCCCGCGATCATGAGGACGCCGAGTTTGTAGTCGACCTGACCGAGGTCGCGGTGTTTCAGCGTGGCGATCACCGAGGTTCCGAAGACGAACGCGAGCCCCGACGCTACGGCGACGTCGGTTTCGTACCCCATCACGAGCAGCGCTGGCGTGACGAGGAACGACCCGCCCATGCCGAAGAACCCGAACAGGAGGCCGATGAGGAGGCCGAACCCGCCGAACATCACGAGCAGTGTTGCGGCGACGCCGAACACTTCCATCTTCAGTCTCCCCTGATGGCCCCGACGACTCTGGGACCCAACCTCCGTTCGAGAACACCGTAGGCGAAGTACAGCACGATTGCTTCGAGCAGAACGATCCCGATCACTGTCGCGGCGTCCACCACCCCGGCGAACTGTTCAACACCGAGCATCGCTCGTCACAACGTTCCTGCGGATTGAAATTGTGTAGTCCATACTATCATGAGCAATTCTATGTAGCCCATGGTGGTTGAAAACGGTTTTGGATATATTGCACAATACTATATCCCGATAACCTCGGCGGGGCCATTCGTAACTTATAGAGAACGTATCGATCCGACGGGGCGGCGAGCGGCCGCGGTGAGACCCTCACGTGGAGTGCGCGCGGAAATCGTCGGTAGCTCACGCGGACGAGCATCAGTCGGGCTCTCCGCACCCGGAGTTGGCGTCCATTCTCACCGGAATGGCGAAGCCCTCCTCGCCAAACGGCCTTGGCGTGGCGACCGCGCCACGGCGCTCGTGTCGTTGCCGGCGGTGGACGCAGTCGGTCCGGGGGCGACCCACCCCAGGCGTGGCAGGTGGCCGCTCACAGGAAGACGGTACTGGCGACGTAGGCGAGCACGAACGACAGGGCAAACGAGCCGATCCAGGCCCCCACTGTCATGAGGATCTTGCGCGCGTCGACGGCCGCCGTACCGCCGACCGCGACACCGCTGCCGATGATCGCGCTGACGACGATCTCGTTGAACGATACGGGGACGCCGAGGATGACGGCCAGTTGCGCGATCAGAAACGAGGGGACCAGCGCCGAGATGGACCGGCGCGGCCCGAGTGACGAGTAGTCCTGTGCGAGTGACTTGATCATCCGCGGAGCACCGGTCCACGACCCGACGAGCATCCCGACGCCACCGCCGACGAGGGCGGTGAGCGTCGAGACTGGCCCCACCTCGTCGAGCAGTGGGAGCACCGGTCCGACGGCAAGACCCACCTGGCTCCCGCCCGCGGAAAACGCCACTAGCGACCCCAGGACTAGCAACACGCGCCGGAGCCCGTTTCGTTCGTCACGACCGACGTCCCACCGCACGATGAGGGCGACGGCGAGTCCCGCGAGTCCGCTGACGGCGACCGCAGAGGCGAGACCGTCGACAGCCAACCAGCGCTGTCCAAGGCCGCGAACGGAGCCGGAGGCTGCTCCCTCACTCAGGACGCCGAACTCGACGTTCACCAGAATCGCCCCGACGAGCCCGGACAGGACGGCGACGCTACACCGTTCGGGGACCTCCGGTCGGGGGAGGATAGTCGCGATGGCGAAAGCGATTCCCCCACCGACGAACGGGGTCAACACCCAGACGGCGGCGATCTGCTGGTACTTCCCCCAGACGGGTGTCCCGCCGAGTGCGAAACCGACACCGACGACGGCTCCTGTCACGGTGAATGCCGTCGCGATGGGATAACCAGTTGCGATGCCGACCGCCATCAGGCCGGCACCGAGCAACAACACCACGATGACGCCACCGACGGGCATGGTCGTCCCGCCGACGAGACCGCTCCCGACCGCTTCCGAGACGTTTCCCCCCTGCGTCACCGCACCTGCGAAGCCGAAAATACCCACCAGAAAGGCGGCTCGCATCGTGCCGATGGCGTTCGCGCCGACGGCGGGCGCGAACGGGGTGGCTCCGCTGGATCCGGCACCGATGACCCAGGCCATGAACAGACTGGTGAGTGCCGCACCGACGAAGAGGGCGACGAGAGTAGGCTCCATCTCGGTACCCGACCGGCTAGTCGGCTCCCGCAGGGGCGGTGTCGGGAGTCTGGCTGCGACTGCGCCAGTACCCCTGGAGGTACGCCCCGAGGAACATGCCCGCTATCGCCCAGAGGATGGCGACGTTGCCGGTCCCGAGACTGGCGTAGGCGGCGCCGGGGCAGATGCCAGACAGACCCCAGCCGACGCCGAAGATACCGCCGCCGATCAGGACGTTTTTGTCGAACGACTTTAGTCGCCGCTCGTAGGCGTCGCCGGTCAACGGCGCACGGTCGCGGAGACGGGGCATCACCGCGAACCCCACGCCGGAGACGGCCGCCGCGCCGAACATGACGAACAGTAGCCCGAAGTCCTCGAACTGCAGGAAGTTCAGCACGACCTCCGGCCGGGCCATGTGGCTGAAACCTAGCCCGAACCCGAAGACCAGGCCGCCGACGAAGATCAGCGGCACGAACAGGGTGTGGCGGTCGTCGCTCACGTGTCGCTCCCTCCGGTCGCTCCCGTTCGCGTGTTTCGAGGCCTCCTGCCGGTCGGCCTCGCCGCCCACGTGTCGCTCCCTCCGGCCGCTCCCGTTCGGCCGCTTCCATCCGGTGACTGCTCGAGCATCACGGACTCACCCCGAGTGCCGCGACGGCCTGTGCGGTCAGGATGGCGACGAGGAGGAAGGTTACGACGCCAGCGATTGACGTTTTCGAGGCCGAGCCCACGCCACAGACACCGTGCCCGGACGTACACCCCTTGCCGATTCGGGTTCCGATGCCGACCAGCACCCCGCCGACGAAGAGGCGCCAGGGCTGGACCCCGGTAGTCCACAACGTCACGCCGGCGACGTCGTACAGTTGGCCCGTGGTTCCGGGGTCGTAGAGCGTGCTCGTCACGACGCCGGACTGGACTGTCGCGGCGAACGCGAGTCCACCGAAGACGATTCCGATTGTGAACACGACCCGCCAGTCCCGCGACCCGACGTATCGCTGGAAGCGAGACAGGTTCGAGACGTACGATAGCGTCGACTCGAGGAAGGTGCTCGCGCCGGCCGCGATGCCGGTCCCGACGTATATAATGACCGCACCGAGACCGACGAGCAGACCCCCGACGGCGTAGCGACTGATCCCGTTCGGGAACAGGTCGGCGCCGAGCTGTAGAGTTGTGGGGTCGGCTACCATCTGCGGGATCAGTCACCCACCAGCGAGTCGGCACTCGCGGCGCAGTTGTTCGGCCCCAGTTCGAGTGTGAACGCCTCCTCGTCGTCGACCTCGTTCCGTCCGAGGTTCGTCTCGATGATCTCCTCGTAGTTGGCCGGGCGCGGGGGCATGTCCGAGAGGACCAGGTCCACGAACGCGTCTCTCTCCATGGTCAGCGCCGCCATGTCCTCGACGAGTTCGCCGATCGTGGCGGTGTAGGTGCCGTCGGCGGCGGGTTCCGTGGCGTCGCTGTAGTGAGCCCCGCCGATCAGCGTGTCGTCGGGCAGGGTCAGCACTCGCTCTTGCAGCGAGTCGTACAGAGTGCGTGCCGCGTCCGGCGCACCATCGTCACCCTCTTCTAGGTCCGGGCGCGCGACGCTCTCGACGAACAGTCCGTCGCCTGTGGCGAGCAGGCTCCTGTCGACCAGGTACGATGTCATCCCGGTCGTGTGCCCGGGCGTGTAGACGCTCTCGACGGTAGCGTCGCCGACCTCGAAGACGTCGCCGTCCTCGGTCGCGGTCAGTTCGTCGGCGTAGGTGACGCCGCGGTCGACGGCCGCCTCCGGGATTACGCCCTCGACCCCCGTCTCGTTCAGCGCACGGACCCCCGAGATGTGGTCAGCGTGGACGTGCGTGTCGAGCGCGTACGCCAGGTCCACGCCCAGGTTCTCGGCGTCGGCGAGGTACCGGTCGGTGAACTCCCGGAGCGGGTCGATCACCGCAGCCTCGCCGCCGTCGTACAGGAGGTAGCCGAGACAGCCGGAGGACGGGCGCTGGTACTGGAGCAGGGTCCCGGCACCGTCGTAGTCGGTCACCTCGATCGCCTGGTAGATCCCGGCCCAACCGTTCATGCCATCCGCCACGTGTTCGACCGTGTAGTCCCGTTCGACGAGTCTGCCCGCGACGTACTCGCTCGCACCGCCCTTCGCACAGACCACGGTCACCACCCGGTCGTCAGGAATCCTGTCCAGGACGTCGTCGTCGATCTCCTCGTCGAGAAACTCGTAGTACGGGACGTTGATCGACGTGACCGTCTCGCCTTGGATCTTCCACTTTTCGTACTCCGACCCCATCCGAACGTCGAGGAGCGTGAGCGCCTCGCCTGCATCGATGCGGTCTTTCAGTTCCGCTGGAGTGATCGACTCCACTGCGACGTCCGGTGTGGGGAAGTCCTCGGGATCCATCGTGTGTAACCACTCATTCCGGAGCGACGCACAAAAGGGTTTTCATAGAATTCCAGTTTCTACACAATACTATCGATCGGGGAAACTGGGCAGCTGGTGCCAAGGTGGGTTTCAGAGCGAAATATACGGGGGATCGAGGTATCTGACGGCAATGCAAAAATTTGTGTAGTGTACAAGAGTCGATATTCTTTTATTCCCAGGGCCAATATTGTGTGACGACTCCAATACAAAACAACGGAGAACTACACAATGAGAACGGACATAGATACGACGGAGACGCTCGACGTGAAAGGCGAATCGTGCCCCATGCCGGTCGTGAAGACGAAGGCGGCTGTCGACGGCCTCGGAGCCGGGGACGTGCTGGAAGTACTCGCGACAGATTCCGGGAGTATGAGTGACATCGACGGGTGGGCGACCAACACAGGCGGCGTCGAACTCCTGAAGCAAGTCGAGGGCGACGACGTCTACAGACACTACGTCCGCAAGACCGACTGATGAGTACTGACACACCAGACGCGACGGGCGAGGACCCCGACACGTCCGAGGATGCACCGTCGCGTGCGGAACTCGCTGCGCGCGTCGCCGAACTGGAGGACACACTCGCCGAGGCGACCGACGATGACGAGGACCGGAACAAGAAGATGAGCATCATCGCGACGAAGGGAACGCTCGACATGGCGTATCCGCCGCTCATCCTGGCAAGCACGGCGGCCGCGTTCGACTACGACGTCACGGTCTTTCACACGTTCTGGGGCCTGGATATCCTCCACGAGGAGCGGTCAAGAGACCTCAAACTCAGTTCCGTGGGTAACCCCAACATGCCAGTGCCGAACGTGGTCGGTGCACTTCCGGGTATGGACCGCGTGACGACGAAGATGATGGAGCGACGAATCGAGAACAACGACACCGCGACCATCGAGGAACTGATCGAGACGAGCATCGACATGGGGGTCGAGTTCCAGGCCTGCCAGATGACGGTCGAGTTGATGGACTACGACGAGGACGACTTCTACGACGGCGTCACCACCGGGGTCGGAGCGGCCACCGCACTTCAGGACATGGCCGAAGCGGACGTGCAACTGCTGATTTGAGAGCGGCCCGGGCGTCTTTAGCCTCGACGACGCCGTCCGACCGTCGCGACTGTTGTGCTACTGCCCGCCTCACCACTCCGCCTCCAGTGCCTCCAGCAGACGGTCGATCTCGTCGCTCGTGTTGACCGCGTGCACCGAGACGCGAATCGCCTCGGGCGAGGAGAGGGATCGAACGGCGATCCCTGCACCGGAGAGGCGCTCGACGGTCCCGGCCGGATCCGGAACGTCGACGGTCACCAGTCCGGACTCCGGGTCGTCGGGGCTCAGGAGGCGTTCGTCCGGGACGCCGTCCCCGAGGCGACCCGCGAGTGTCTCGATACGGTCCTCGATCCGTTCGAGACCGACCGCGGAAATCGTGTCAATCGCGACCTCCAGCGCGACGTGGGGTGCGGGGTTCGCCGACCCGACCTCGAACCGCCGGGCCCCGGTCGCGAAGTCGAACGTCTCCGCACCGGGAGACTCGACGCTCCGGTAGCCGACCGTCCGGGGGCGCAGCTCCGACGCTGCGGCCGCGTCGACGTAGAGGAATCCGCCACCCCAGACCCCGAGTAGCCACTTGTGCCCCGCGGCGGCGACGGCGTCGGCGCCCCACTCGGTGACGTCCATCGGCATCTGTCCCGGTACCTGTACCGCGTCGACGAGAGCGAACGCACCGGCGTCGTGGGCGATGTCGACGAGTTCGGTCACGGGCAGTCGCGTCCCGTGGGTCCAGGTGACGGCGCTGAAACAGGCCAGGTCTGCGTCGGCCACGGCGTCGGCGAACTCGTCGGGGTCGATCCGTCCGGCCTCGGTCTCGACGACGCGGACCTCGACGCCGTCTTCTGCGAGGCGTTGCCACGGCAGGACGCCCGCCGGATGTTCGAGGTCGGTCCGGACGACCACGTCGCCTGCCGACCAGTCGAACCCGTCGGCTACCGCGTTGATGCCGGCGGTGGTACTCTCCGTCAGGGCGATCTCGTCCGGTGTCGCGCCCACGAACGCCGCGACCCGCTCCCGGACCCGGTCGTAAGTCTCGAAAGAGACGGTGTAGGGATCGTCGGCCACGGGCGCGTGGTACTCGTGTGCCTCGAGGAAGTCCGTGGCAGCGTCGACCACGTGCCGTGGACTCGGACCGTGTGCGCCGTGGTTCATGTACACGGTGTCGCCGAGAGCCGGGATCTCACCCCGGAGTTCCTCGGGCGTTGTCGAGTGACGCGGCGCGTACGTGTCTGGCTCTGGTAGCGTCATCGTCCGAAGTTTGGTGACTCACTGATAATACCTTTGGGCGTATTCTACAATACTGGGAACAGTGGCGACCTGTGTCAAACCGTAGTCGGCGGATGGCCCCACCTGCGCCCGATTCCTCCACCTGACCTGGGTCTGTCGTGGAGACGGGGAACCACGTGGCACCGTGTCAGGCGTCTGCGTGGGTCGACTGCTGAGAGCCGATCCCGCGCGCAACGGCGAGCAAGTACCCCAGTCCCCGTTGCACCTCCGGGTCCCGCGTGGCCCGCAGCAACCCGATCGCTCCGACGCTCTCCGGCGGCTCCTGCTCTGCGTCGCCAACCGCTGTCAGGACAGTCTCGGCGCCCTCACGAGCGCCGTTCTCGGCGGCCACGTCCGCGAGTTCGCCCAGGGAGCCGCCGGTATCGGCGAGCGAACGAACCATCTCGTCGTCGAGCGCTGCGGTCATCAGGGAGACGACCTCGGCTAGTTCGACGAGTTCCTCCAGTGTGCCGGACTGCTGGAGTGCGATTACCGACTCGAGAGCGTCCGCGAGATCGTCGCCCTGCGCGCCGACGCTGTCGGCCAACCCTACCGTCTCAGCCGTCGCCAGACTGTCGGCGGCCTCGGCGAGCGTCGCCGAAGTGCCGGCAACCTCGCGTGCCATCTCGTCGGAGAGGGCGGACTCGCCCAGTGCGAGCACGTCCAGCAGTTCGTTGACCGCGTCGAGTCGGCCGACGAATTCGGCGACAGCCTCGGGGTTCTCCGCGATGGCCGCCTCCAGTTCGGTGTGGCTGCTTGCGGTCCCGTCGGACATTTCAGAGCAACCCCCGTGCGGTGAGCCAGTAGGACTCGTTGTACGCCAGTTTGGCCCAGTGGAGTTTTCGGGACGGTGACGCTGGCGAGGGGGGCTTCTCGTAGTCGAACTCGACGAACGATGCCGCGTCCATACCGGTCTCGACGAAACACAGTGTCTTCCCCTCGTAGGTCGCTGTGGGCGGACGGCCACGAACCCGACTGGCGATACGCTGGCCGACGACCCCGGCCTGGTAGTGTGCGACGCTGCCTGCCTTCGGAACGCCGGTGTCGGCCGTGTCGCCGATTGCGTACACGTTCTCCGCCTCCGCCGCTTCGAGCGTGTGCTTGTCGACGTCGACCCACCCGCCGTCGCCAAGGCCAGCCTCTGCGACGATGTCCACACCGCGGTGGGGCGGAATCGTCACGAGCAGATCGTAGTCGAGTTCGCTCCCCTCCATCGAGATGAGTGTCCGATTCTCGTGGTCGACCCGCTCTGCGTTGAAGAACGTCTCCACCCCGATGTCACGGTCGTCCATAATCGGTCGCGCCCACTCCGCGATGTGCGGGTTCCCGTGAACGCGCTGGATGGGGTACGTGTACGTGATCTCGATTTCGTCCCGGAGGCCGCGTTCCCGGAACCAGTCGTCGGCCATGAACACGAACTCCAGGGGTGCCGCCGGGCACATGTGTGGCGACCCGACGACGCTCAGCACCAGGTGGCCCCCGGTGAACGACAGCAGTTTCTCCCGGAGTGCCGTGGCGCCGTCCTCGCTGTAGTAGTCGTGGCCGCCCTGGTCGAGCCCGGGAATCCGGTCCCGTGCGAGCGTCGACCCGGTCGCGAGGACCAGGTGGTCGTACTCGATGGGGTCGGGCTGGTTCACACTGAACAGTCGCTTGGCGTCCGTATCGATCTCATTCACGCGGTCGATCTGCACGTCGACGCGGTCGTCGACGAGTTCCCTCAACGGACGACGGCCGTCCGCCGGTTCGCGCTGATCGAACGGCACGTACAGCCACACGGGCTTGTAGACGTGGTCCGGGTCGTCGTTGACGAGGGTGACGCGAACCTCCCCGGCGTCCAGTTCCGGCCGGAGTCGGTCCGCGAGGTCGTTCGCCAGGACCGTTCCGCCGGTCCCTCCGCCCAGTACGACCACGTGCTCGGTCATGCTTTCCTCACGTACAACTCGTGGTAGTCGTCGCCCTCTTCGAGCGCAAGGATGGTGTTGCCCGACTCCGTGGCCCACTCGGGGACGTCAGTCAACGACTGGTCGTTGTCGCTCAGGAGCAACACGACGCTTCCGGAGTCCACGTCGCGAACCGTACCGATGAGTTCCATCAACGGGCCTGGGCAGGCCGCACCGCGTGCGTCCACCGTCGTCGTCGGATCGATGTCCGTTCGAGGCATGGTCACGTGTGGGCCTAGGCCCACCGTTGTATTAATATTGTGCGCCAGTTCCAAGATTATGAAAACGGCTTTCGGCCGGAGGCGCCAGTACGGTACCGCCCGTACACACTCTCTCGGCGGACTCAGAGTCCTGCACGATTCCGGTACGCACGCGGCAACCGCGCGTACACTATCGCATTGCCCAGGAGTGCATCGACAGTCGTGTACTCGTCGACGGCGTGGACCGTGTCGGTGCCCAGTGCGAACTCGACAGTTGGAATGCCCTCGTTCCGGAGTCGCTTCGCGTCGCCCCCGCCGGTCGCACTGCGGCGGTACACCCGGTCGCCGGTGGCCGCCTCGGCGGTCGTCGCCACGGCATCGACCAGTGGACTGTCGATCGGTTCCGCGGTCCCGACACTCCAGGAGACGTCGGCGATCGTGACTCCCTCGCAGTCGGCAGCGCAGTCGCGGATCTCGGCGAGCGTCTCCGAGGTTTCCACGCCCGCAGTCAGCCTGATGTCTATCTCTGCACGCGCAGTCGCGGGGACGCTGTTGATCGCCTCGCCACCTTCGATCGTTCCGAGGTTGATCGAGGGCCGCGCAAACAGTTTCCGGGCCGTCTCCTCGCCCATCGTCGGACCGTAGTACGCCACCGACTCCGCCAGGATCGGCTCCAGTCGGGCGTCGAGTGACAAATCCCTCGTCCCGAAGCGCTCGCGGAGCGTCTCCACGGCGGTGTACAGCCGATCGATCGCGTTCTCGCCGAGTGGGGGGCGAGAGCCGTGGGCAGCCTCTCCCCTGGCCTGGAGGGTCAGCCAGATACTGCCACGATCGGCGACCGTCACCGAGTGTCGGCCTCCCTCGCAGGTCGGTTCACCGATGACGCAGGCGTTGGCGTCGAGTCGGTCCGCATTTACGAGTGTGGGCAACCCGGCATCGCCACCGACTTCCTCGTCGCTGACCACCGCGAAAGACAGGTCGAGTGGCGGGGTCGTCCCGGTTTCCGCGAACGCCTCGACGACGAACAGCATTGCCGCCAGCGACCCCTTCATGTCCGTCGCTCCGCGCCCGTAGAGTCGGTCACCGACGCGCTCGCCGAGCGGGTCGTACGACCAGTCCTCGGCGTCGAACGGTACCGTGTCCGTGTGACCGTTGAACAGCAGGGTTCCGTCGCCGTCGCCCGGGAATCGAACGAGGAGGTTCGGCTTCGCGGGGTCGGCGACGACACGTTCGACCGCGACCGGGAACGGTTCGAGGTACGACTCGATCGTCTCGGTGATCGCCCTGGTGTCCCCCGGCGGGTTTCTGGTATCGACACCGACGAGATCCTGAGCGAGGTCGACGAGTTTGTCCCGGTGGGCCCGTACGTACTCGGTCGGTGTGTCGGTCGTCATCGTCACCACGGCTCCGAGAACGGCCACCTTTCGACAACCCCACGGGCCGTGGACCCAACCGGCGTCACCCGGTTCGACCCGTCAGTCGCGCGTGTCCCCACCACGTCACCGCCGATGACGGTGTCGCTCATGCTCGAATGTTGGGTCGACAGGCGCAAAAGTATTTCTCAAAATTCCCAATACTACGCAAAATAAGGATGGCCGGCGCCCCGCGGAGGGAAAAGAGAAACCCACCGATGGGGTATGACGCAGCCACCGACCGTTTCGCTGTCGACCCCCCTCGAGGAGTGGATACAGACACGTCCGATGACCACGTTCGGAGTCCGGAATTCGGCAATTAGGCCACGCGGGAATCGCAACGATTACACTGGCGGCCACCCCAGCGACGCGTCCATGCCCTCCGACGACACCCCCACCGCCGCGGACGCGTACGACGAACTCTCCGAGGAGTACGAGCGCCAGGAGACGGACCCGTACTGCGTCGACTTCGAGGTCCCGGCGATGAAGGAACTGATTCCGAGCGTCGCGGGAGAGCGAATCCTCGACGCAGGATGTGGCCGGGGTCGGTACGCGGAGTGGTTGCTCGACCAGGGGGCGGAGGTGGTCGCCGTCGAC
>CAZIVN010000052.1:0-11774 GCA_964542685.1 uncultured Halobacteriales archaeon | reverse complement strand
GCCGTGAGAACCAATGACATCAGCAAACACCCGCCCCAAGAGGCTGCGACGCGACGCCAGCTACAGCGCCATCCACGACCGTCTGCGAAATCCGGCGGCCACCGGAGAGAACAGGTGCCTCCCCTGTACGGCTGTCAACCTCCTGCTCGCCGGCGCTCTCGCCGGAGCGGGTTGGAGCTACTGGCCACCAGGGGGACTCGCGGTAGGGGTCGTCTCGCTGGGACTCATCGTGTTCCGGGGCTCCCTCGTTCCCGGGACGCCGACGCTCACGAAGCGATATCTCCCGGACCGAATACTCGCCTTCTTCGATCACGGTAGCCCGGGGACGGGGACCGGCGTGGACCCGGACGCCGAGGTGACCGGGACGCTCCGGGCGGCCGGCGTCGTGGTCGATGACCCACGGACGGGGGACCTCGCGCTGACGCAGGCGTTCGCAGCGGCGCTCGGTGACCGCGTCCTCGTCCAGCCTCGCGGCGCCGAAGCCGACCAGGTCGCCGGATTGCTCGACGTGGACCCGGAACGCGTCTCGGTCGTCACACACGGGAACGCGCTCACTGCACGCCTCGACGGTCGTGTCGCCGGGCAGTGGGAATCCAGAGTGGCGTTCTACACCGACATAGCCGCCAACGAGGAACTCGGCGAACGCTACGGCCCCTGGTCGTCGCTCCCGCTCGCGACGCGAAGCGGGGTTCTCGGGGCCGTCCGCCTCTGTCTGGAGCGGTGTCCCGTCTGTGGTGGACGTGTACGACTCGGGGGCGACGTGGTCGAGTCGTGCTGCCGGACGTACGCCGTCGTCGCCGGCACCTGCGATGGCTGTGGCGCTCGACTCTCGGAGACTCGGGTCGACACCGACGAGTCACCGGAGTGACTCGGGACCGCGCGAGGGACGGGATCACTCACCGGGCGCCAGGCACCCAGAGCCGCCGACGAACCCCCCAGAGCTGGTAGGCCGTCGATAGCGCCAACGTTCCGAGGAACAGCGTCGTCCACAGCAGCGGATCCACCGTCGACATCACGGGGACCCCCATCTGGGCGAACAGGATCACGAACAGTGCCACGACGCCGAGCGACCGGTAGTAGCCTCCCCAACTGATCCCGAACAAGGTCGTCACGTCCATGTACGGGTCGAGTTGGCGCGCGCGGTCAAGCGGCCGGACCACCTTTCGGTCGCGGTCGTAGTCGACGACTCCGAGTTCGTCGAGCTTTGGGAGGTGTGTCTGGTGGAGCGAGACGTAGACGGTCGAACGGACCCGCCGGGGGGCAGGCGTCTCCCCGGACTCCACGGTGGCGATAGCCTCCGACAGTTCCCGGACCGAGACACCGTCCGGACACCGACGCAAGTGGTCGACCGCCTGCAGACGACGCGGATTACTCAGCAGGGTGTATACCTCGTGTTCGGTGATGGACTTGCTGTTGAACATCAGTTTTGACTCCGTTCCGAGTGGTCACGCCGGACCGTTCCCCCCGGTATCGATACACACTGCGTCCCGTCCCCGGTTAGGTATATGTCGCCTGTCTATCGACAGGGGATCGATTCCGACGACTGCGACGTGGTGAACGGTGACCGATAGGGGACCGGTACTCCGGACAGCGTGTTGCTACCGGCGACCACTCGTCGACAGGTGTGTCCTGCCCGTGGCTAACGGCCGTCTTAACCGCGGCTAAGCAGAGCTACGGCGGCACTGAAGCTGCTCATAGGTAATATCCGACCTCTCGTCGGGAGAAGTATCCCGCCGGCGGCGTCGCGCGGCTCGTGGTCGTGTGGACGGGACCGCAGGCAGGGAGACGAAACCATGGCAGAAGAAGACCCAAAACTGTACAATCTGACGCGACGGAAGACCCTCGCTGGCATCGGGGCGATCGGTGTCGCATCGCTCGGTGCCGGACTCGGTACGTCCGCGTACTTCAGCGACCAGGAGACGTTCGAGGACAACTCGCTCGTGGCCGGCTCGCTCGACATGAACGTCGACTGGGAGGAGCACTACTCCGACTGGTCGCCCGACGAGGAGCAGTACGCGCGCATGCCCGGAATCGAAGAGGAACCCGACTACGTGTTGCCACCGGTGGACTCGGGCGGGGCACTGATCCCCGACGCGAAGCCCATCGAGCTCGTCTTCGATGGAACGACCGACCAGGAGAAAGAGGACGCAAAGAACGGTCTCTGGGACGCGACCTCCGTCGAGGCACTCCCGGACGGCACGGACGGCGATTACGACGGCATCCAGGACGATTTCGACGATGCCACCGTCTGTACGGACGACGGCCGACTGGTCGACGTCGGCGGGAATTCGGAGGGCCTCTCCTCGAGCGCTCGAACGGACGGAACGTTCGCGGGCCAGACGACCGCCCCCGGTGACCCGCTGATCAACATCGACGACATCAAGCCCGGCGACTTCGGGGAGGTCACGCTCAGCTTCCACCTGTGTGACAACCCCGGCTACGTCTGGATGAACGGTGAACTCGTCTCGGCCGCCGAGAACGGCCACACCGAACCCGAGGCCAACGACCCCGACACCTTCGGCTCCGAGAACGAGGTCGCCGAGACGCTCGACAACAACATCGAACTGCTCGACGAGATCGTCACGCGTGTGTGGTACGACCCGAACGGCAACAACCAGGTCGACGTCGTCGACGGCGAACTCGACATCATGCTGGCACTCGACGCCTCCGGCTCCATCGACGGGACCGTCGGCACCGAGGGGACGGAAGCCGAAAACCTCGTCAACGGCGTCGAGGCGTTCGTCGACGCGCTCCCGGACACGGGCAGCGTCCAGCTCGGCCAGGTCGTCTTCGGTGAGAACAGCGACATTACCCGGTTCGCCGGCCTCGACAGCGTCGGCAACTACTCACTGGACTACCCGAACGACCCCGACGGGAACACGCCGCTCCCGCCCGCACTGGATATCGCGGACCAGGAGCTTGACGTCAACGGTCGCCAGGACGCTCAGAAGATCGTCGTCGTGTTCACCGACGGTGCCCCGAACTACGAGAACGGCACCTACACCGGCGACTCCTACACTGCGCCGCGCGCGAACGACTGGTCGCTCGACGACGCGGACCTCGCCTACGACGGTGCCGCGGCCGGCGAGTCCGAGACCGAACAGGAGGAGACGTCGCTCGTCGCGGAACTGGTCCGCAACGGCGGCAACGACCCCACCCGTATCGTCGCGGTCAACGTCGGCGACCCGCCGGGCCGCTCGCCCACGGGCGACGCCGACGCCGACAGCGACGACTACCCGAAGGACCTCGACGTGTTCCTCAGGGAGGACGTTGCTACGTCCGGATTCTACTTCGAGTCCGGGCTGGACGACCTCGCAACCGTCGCCGAAGACCTCGCTGCGCTGGTGGCCGTCGGCGACGAGGTGTTCTTCCAGGGCACCCTCCGGGAGGCACTGGCCGTCCTCGACGACAACGAGGGCCGCGGCGTCCCGCTCGACGGCGACACCTCGACGGCCTTCGACGAGTTGAGCGACCCCGAGAACGCCCCGGACCGCGGCTGCTTCGACGGCGGAGGGACCACCCACTACGTCGGCTTCCAGTGGTGGCTCCCGATCAACCACGCGAACCAGATCCAGACCGACAGCGTGTCGTTCGATCTGGGCTTCTACACCGAGCAGTGCCGCCACAACGACGGGAGCGGCATGGTGCCGGAGGAGGAAGCAACGACGACGGTGTCTACCGCCGACTGATTCGCAAGCGAACCGCGTTCCGGAATCGCTCACCGCGGGCGGTCACGGACGAACGATACGGTGACCGGACCGATGGCGGTCCGGTCGGCGCCCCACGGTGATGCCCGGAGACGGCTCCGGGTCGGCACGAGGCGGTTCGATCCCGCCGGTGGGCTTCCGGTGCCGACGACGGCACCGACGGAGTGCGACACAGGGACGATGACAATGACACCTCGGAACATCGGACGACGAGAACTGCTGGCGACGGTCGGCGGGGTCGGAGCGGTCGCACTGGGGGCCGACACCATCGGTCAGCGGGCGGCTCCCGCCCGCCAGTATACGAACTACACGTACGCGGGGACGAGCGATCCGGAGAGCGTGGTCCAGGTGGCCTGGTACGAGGCGTACAACGGGGTCGTCCAGGAAACCCAGGGAGCGGCCGCCGAGGCGAGCCAGGCGCTGGCTCCCGATACGGAGCCCACGTACGTCTCGGAGCCGACCGGGGGGCCACGGATCGACCTCGGGGACGTGCTCCCCGGTGACGACGGGCGGTTCGTCGTCGGCGTACTCGTCGACCGTCTGCCGTCGCCGGGGGAGCGCCTGGCGGCGACCCTGTCCGTGGACGGGGTCCTCGAGGCCGAGAACGGTGTCAACGAACCGGAACTGGTCGGCGGTGACGACGCCAGCGAGGCCGAACTCGCGTCGATGACGACGGCCACTGTCTGGCTCGACGACGGGCAGGTTGCATGCGACGGACGGCAGGGTGTCGGCGACACGGTCCTCGCCAGCGGTTCGTTGCGCGATGTCCTGGACAGGCTCCGAGGCGGGGTTTCTCTGGGCGAGCGCTGTCTCGGCGCCGGCGACCGGAGGTGCGTCGGCCTCGAGTGGACACTCCCGGCCGGAACGTCGGACGCCGTCCAGACCGACTCGGTTGCGTTCGACCTCGTTGTCACGGCGACCACCTGTGGGGAGGAGGGAGCATGAGCGACCAGCAGCGCAGGTCGTCGAGCCGCGACGGTCTGTCGCCGTCGATCAGCAGACGGCGGCTGCTCGGCACCGTCGCTGCGACCGGCGCGGCGGGTGCGCTGACTGGCGTCGGGACTGGAGCCTTCCTGTTCGACGAGTCGACGTTCGCGGACAACAGGGTCACGGCGGGATCACTCGACCTCGAGGTGTGCTGGCAGCGACCGAACGAGGCCTGCCACCCGGAATCGAACACGGACGTCGCTCTGGCTCTCTCCGGCCTGGACCCTGGCGACTCCGGAACGGCCTCGATACGGGGGCTGCTCCCGGAGGACGGGACGAACAACCCCGGCTGGGTGTGGCTTCGAACGCGCTGTCCGCTCGACGCCTGTGGCCTGGAGCAGGCAGTTCGGATCACGATGTGGCTCGACGTCGGCTGCGACGCCACCGTCGAGGAGTCTCCGATCCTGCGGACCGTCGACGGCACCGCCATCGCCGACCTCACGCTGTGTGAGGCGATGGTGGCTCTCAGCCGCGGCGCCCTCCTCGACGCCGCGTCGTACGCCGGCTCCACCGTCGAGCCTCACGTCCTCGGCGAGGCGTTCTGCGTCGGCCTCTCGTGGAGGGTCGAGGGTGAACTGTGCCAGGACGACACCGTGCGCGTCGAGTTCGACCTGCTGGCCCAGCAGGCACGCCACGTTCCCGACCCGTCTCCTCCGTGGACGAGCCCAGTGTGCGACGTCGACTGCACGGCGACGGCCAACTGTCCGGACTGCTATCCGGCGAGCTTCGTGGCGTTCTGCCCGACGGACGGGGAGATTACGCTGTCCGACGTCCGCTTCTCGTGGACGACCGACTCGGTGACGTGGTCGTCGGCAGTCCCCATCGAGACGGTGGTCCTCTACTACGGAACGCCCGGGGAGCGCGGCGCGACCTTCGAGAACTTCGCGGTCGGCGGTGCGACCGGGGGAACGGCCGTCCGTGGTGACGGCGACGCGACGTTCTCCGGAGCCCCGAGCGACGAGGTCTGGTCCGCGAGCGGTCAGTCACCCAGTGACCCCTGCCCCGGCGAGGGGAGTTGTGGCGTCCGC
Organism: uncultured Halobacteriales archaeon; assembly: GCA_964542685.1. Taxonomy (GTDB): domain Archaea; phylum Halobacteriota; class Halobacteria; order Halobacteriales; family Natrialbaceae; genus CAZIVN01. Next base: position 6,052 of record CAZIVN010000052.1, on the reverse strand, counting down.
TACAACTTCGACGACGAGGAGTGGGACGCCCTCTGTGAGGGGGCCGGGGACGACGGCGGCGCCAGGGGAGGGCCGCCGTGAGTCCGCTTCGGCGTACCGGGAGTCGGGCCAGGAGTGTCGCGGACGGAGTCAGGACTGTCCCGGGCCGAGTCCGGGACGCCGTGTCCCGTCCTGACTGGCCTCGTCCCCGGCGAGTGGCGCAGGTGCTGGCAATAGTCTGCCTGCTCGTAGCCGTCGTCCCGTTCGTCGTCTTTGCGGTCCCACAGACCGTGGGCGCCGAACACAGCTACGTGGTGCTCTCGGGGAGCATGGAGCCGTACATGGCCGCTGGCGACGTCGTCATCGTCGACGAGGTCGACCCCGAGGGCGTCGCCGTGGGTGACGTCATCACCTACTCGCGAGACGGTGGACGGTCCACGACCACCCACCGTGTGGTCGGGTTCGTCGAGACGGACGCCGACGGCCGCACCATCCAGACGAAGGGCGACGCCAACCCGACCCAGGACCCGTACCTCGTGCGGCGCTCGCAGGTCGTCGGAGAGGTCGCCTACGTGATCCCGTATATCGGATACGTCGTCGGGTTCGTCGGGACCCGCTTCGGCCAGGTGTTACTCGTTGCGGTGCCGTTCGGCCTCCTCCTGCTGGGCGAGGTGTGGGGACGGGTGGCACGGCCGACCTCGACCGACAGTGGACCGGCAGCATCGTCCGAGAGCGGGGGAGACGCGGCGGCTGCCACGCCTGGGGTGGCTAAGCGGGACGACCACCCAGCGGAGTCGGCGGCAGGTGTCACAATTGGCGGCGTCGATCTGTCGCTGAGCGCAGTGTTACTCGTGGTCCTGGTCGGCTACAGCGGCTGGAACGCCTACCGGTCGATCACGGCGGCAGCACCGGACCTCCCGTCGGTGATGATCTTCGCCGGCAGTGCGACCGGATTGATACTCGTCGGTGGGACCCTGCTGTCGACTGCCCTCGCGGAGTCGAGCGCTGGTGCTGCCGACGAGGACCCGTCGACGGAGGACGCGGTCGCCGAGGTGGACGAGAGCGACGGCCAGGGTAAGAGCGACAGAGAGACGGTCGCTGACGGAGGGTCGGCCGTCGACTCGGCCGATTCCGACCGTCGTTCTCGCGAGTTCCAGTTCCCGGGTGGCCACGGGTCTCCGGCGCGCTGGCCCTCGTGGCGTCTCGAACCCTTCGACGAGAACGGTTCCAGCGGAGTGACCCTTCGTTCCGACGGTACGGACGGTGCGGCCGAAGACAGCGGTGACAAATCATGACGACGACATCAATCCGGACGTGGCTCCTCATCGGGATGGTCACGTTCGCAGCAGCCCTCACGGGTGCATACACGTACGCAACGTTCACAGACGACGAATCACTCGCGGCGACGCTGGGGACGAACGATACCTCGGAGACCGTCCAGGGGACTGCGACGCCAGTTTCGACGACGTCTCCGCCTCCGACCGCCGACGCCAGAGATGGCCCAGTGGGCAACGAGACGCCCTCCGGGACGCCGACGTCCACATTATCCGCGACGGAGACGCCTACGACTACGACCACATCACCACCCACCACCACGACAACGACGACGCCTACGCCTACCACCACGACGACGCCCACGACAACGCCCACGCCTACCACCACGACGACGCCCACGCCTACCACCACGACCAGGACCTAGATCACATCACCGCCCTTCACAACAAACACCCCTGAGAACTCAGAAGATAGATCCGAGTGAAGCCTCCGAGGGCCGAGGCCGCCACCAGATCAGCCAGCACCGGCCTTTCCGGCAAGCGGACCGGTTGGGTTCGTCCACTCTACTGCTGGCCCCGACGATGTCCCGATCGGCGACGCCACCGACCAGCCCGCCGAGGCTGTTTTACAGGCAGTCGAGGCGAATGCCCCGGGGCTTGACCCCGAGGCGATTCACTGCGGGCATCGCCCGGGGACTGCACAGAGGTCCCCGGAACGGGCCTGTTCTTCGGCTGAGGGGAATCGGGATCAGGACGAGTCCGGCACGAAATCCCTTCCGACGGCCGCGACTCCCTCCTCACCGCACACCGCCATTGACAGCGGCGTCCGGACGTGCATGCAAATCGTCACACAGGCGCTTTCTCAGTCGAAGTTCATCGCGACTCGACGGGACGATTTCTATAGTAGTCGTTGAAACTATTTATACACATCTCGGAGCGAGGCGTCCTGCGAGGGCCTCGCTGGCCGCTCTTCCCGAGGTGGGTGCGCAGTGACTTTCAACGACTACATAGCGTACACAATCCGCTTCGACGGCTACCCCTGACCGAGATCAGTCCATGTCCGCGAGCGGCCCGAAGTCGTCGACGGGCAACACCGAATAGTCGATGGTGAGCGTGTCCTTGGTGGCCCGGATCTTCCCGACGAACGTCGAGATCTCTTCGAGCGAGCCTTCGAGGACGAACAGTTCCATACAGTGATGCCCGCCGACGTGACTGTGGAAGTTCGAGGCGACGATGTCCTCGTGTTCGTGCCGGAGGTGCATCATCTTCTCCTCGACGTTCGTCGTCTCGTAGTCGAACACTACCGTAACGACGCCCATGAGGTCCCGCCCTTCCAGTTTCTTGTCCTCAAACTCCCCGAGGAGGTTCCGGCTCGCCTCCCGGACCACCTCGCTCCGTCCAGTGTAGCCGTGGTCCTCGGCGAACTGGTCGATTCGTTCGAGCAACTCCTCGGGCATCGAGACGCTGACGACGCTCATGTAGTAACTCGAAGGGTCTCAGATATTAAGGATTGGCATCCTCGCAGTCGATCTGCCACGGAGCGACGGGTCGAACCCCGCGTACGTCGGCGCTCGGAGTCGCTGGGGGGTGGTGATCCAAAAGCATCGAATGGATTTTGGGAAATCGGGCTTGGACGAGTCAGGAGCGGAACGTGTGGCTGTCGATCGGTTCAGCGAGGTCACGATACGCCTGAAAGGTTTCCTCGGCCCACGACAGGACTGCAGCATCGGTGCTGACGAGCGCAGCCTGTTCGACCGCCTCCGGGCCGCACAGCCAAAAGAACACCGTCTCATCGCCCACGAACATGTTGCAGGGGACGTGGTCGTCGTATCGATAAAAAGCGCCACCAGCGTCAGCGATCTCCCGGAAGTCCGCCTCGATCGAAGGGCGTTCCGGCAGTTCCTCGACGAAGGACTCCGCCAAGACAGTCTCGAAGCGGAGGTCGCCGGCGATCACTTTCTCACGGACGACAGTCACGTACTCCGGCAGCGCCGTCCAGGCGAGGACCCGAAACTGATCAGTGTCCCGGAGCAGTTCTAACCCTCGGTCCATGTGTTTCGTTGGGGCCGTCTTGTCCGGGAGCAGGACCTCTGCCGAACGCAACGACCGCAGGTCGAGGCCCATTGCGTCAATCGGGAGCAAATGGAACACGTCTCCCAACCGGTGGACGGTCGTCATCAACTCTAACAGTGGTACGAACTCGTCGACGACGAGTTCGCCCAAGGCCGTGGTCTCGTACTGGCTATCCGTCTTCTCGATCCAGTTCCGGTCCTCCAGTTCGGTCAGAATACGGGCCATCGTGGCCCGGGAAACCGATAGTTCCTCTCGTAACTCTCGCTGGCTCCGGTACCCGCGTGTCAGCGTTTCAAGCGTCCGGACACGGTTCTCGGATCGCGAAAGGAAACCGATTTCCTCTAACGGCCCTTCCAGTGGGGCATCCATGGTGGCCTCGTCAGTGTGGATTGCTGCACGGTTGTATCGCTTGCTGATTGGTACTGTGAGATCCCGTCCTTGACGGTATGTCATAAGTTGTCATATACCATCTTAAGTGGTTCGATGCCTCCGTCCGAGTTACGTGACCCGGGAGATCAGGGTCAGACGCCCGGCCGTGATCTGTAACGTCAGTCTCACGGTGTGAGAAGTGCTCACGGAGTAAGATGACGGACCACTTCTGCATAGTTGAGCGTGGGCCAATGACTCTACGCCTCTGGGTGCCTGGGGTTTCCTTTAATGTCCGATTGTGGAACCTGTGGTCATTGGCCAATTACGACAGAGCGAACCGACTAACGAATGCGACGATGACGACCGATGCGGGGACTGCAGGTCTGACGATGACGGATTCACTGGCTGTCGTTCGTGAGACTCGGATGCCCACGTTGCGGTCAGGGAAGACACGGATGGGGGCAGCAGCGAGGGGGGCGAGGACCAAGACAGGAACGTGGTGTGGATCGATTCCGGTACGGCAGGGGGTCGGAAACGGTAACGGGGAAGAGAACGGTGACGCTGCCATTGCTGTCAAGCGTGGTCAATGCCTCCCCGGTGATGTCTCCGGGTCCCGAGACCGATTCGGGGGAACTTGACCCGCAGTCGAGGGGGAGTAAGGGGTGATTCTGGTTCAGACCCTGCCGAACGCGCCGACGATTGTGCATCGGAGATCGACACCCCGACCGTCGCCAGTATCGACGCCCGCCGGGGTGACGGCAGGCGCCCAGCGGTCGACGAACAACCGGGAGTTATGGGTGGCCAGATAGCATGGGGACGGAAAACTGCTGGGTCGTCCTGGTGCTCGCGGTCGGCGCCGTTACGGGCCTCGCGACCGCGATTGCTGTGGGTAACGTGCAGCCAAGCGATGCGACATCCGGTATCGAGAGCCCAGACGTCGACGCGTTCGATGCCCCGGCCCTCGACGCTGAGGGATCAGGCATGGATACCCACCTGCAGGGGATGGCCGACCGCGGGCGGGCCGCCTCGTCGAAGGTCCGGACGCCGGCGGCACCGAATGCCTGGCTCGAAGTGTCTCCCGACCCGGCCAACCCTAACGAGACCGTAACGCTCGACGGGACCAATTCTTCGACCGATCAAGGGGATATCGTCGAATGCGATTTCGATGTGGACGGCGACGGGACTTACGACGTATTCGGCGACGACGATTGTCTGGTCACACACCAGTACAACCAGACGGGGCAATACGAAGTAGCAGTCAGGGTTCGGGATACCCAGCAGCGGACGGACGTGGCCACGGAGACGTTGACGGTTGCCCAGAACAAGCCCCCGGACGCCGACTTCACGTGGTCGCCACCCAGGCCGTCTCCCGGCGAATCGATCGACTTCGCCGCCCAGAATTCCACTGATCCCGATGGCGATATCGTCGAGTATCGCTGGGACTTTGACGGTGACGGGTCGACGGATAGGATCAACCAGACGCCCGGGACGACCCACGAGTTCGCCGACCCTGGGACGTATCCGGTGACACTCGTGATCGTCGACGACGACGGGGCGACCGACAGCATTACATGGGAGGTGGAAGTCGGCGGCGATCCAGTCGCCCGGTGTTCCGTCTCTGCAACCGAGGTAGACCCGGACGAACAGGTCGTCATCGACGCGTCGGACTCCGACGCCGAGCGAGTCCGGTTCGACCTCGATGGAGACGGTGACTTCGACCCCACGAACTACGATTTCAGGGCGGTCGTGATGTACTCCGACCCCGGCAATTACACGCCGGTGATTCAGGCGGAGATCGGCCAGCGGACCGACGTCGAGCAGTGCCCGACGATAGCGGTCGAGCCGAACGAACCGCCCACAGCGACGTTCACGGTCGAGCCGGACCCGGGAACGGCCGGGGAGGCGACGGTCTTCGACGCAAGCGACTCAGTCGACCTGGACGGTGAGATCGTCGAATACCGATGGGACTTCGATAACGACGACCAGTTCGAACACAACACGACCGAACCGACGGTGCCCCACATCTACGAGGAACCGGGCTCTAAAACTGTCCATCTACAGGTGGTCGACGACGACGGCGCCACCGATATCGCGGTAATCCAGGGCATCGAGGTTCGAGCGGCGCCGACGCCCGGTCCGGATCCGAGCTGCAGTGTTTCCAAAGAAGAGGTCCTACCCGACGAGCAGGTCCTCATCAGCGCGTCAGGTGAACTGAAGCAAGTCGAGTTCGACCTCGACGGCGACGGTACGTACGACGAGTCCGAGGACGGCGCCAGCGATATCAGCCACAGCTACGACAAAACGGGGGTCTACCGGCCACGGGTCAGGGTGGTCGACGACCGGCAGCGAACCGACGT
>CAZIVN010000051.1:5638-11854 GCA_964542685.1 uncultured Halobacteriales archaeon | reverse complement strand
GCGCGGTCGATGTACTCGCGCTGGAACCGGTGGGCCTCGCCCATCTCGACGGTGACGGTGGCCGTCCCGGCGGCCGTGGCCGCCCTGCGGAGCGATCCGGATGGGCCCTGCCCGTCGATGACGACGTTCGTCGAGAAGGCGTTCGCGACGCGTGCGACCGCCGAGTTCTCCATGTTCGCCCGGACGTGGAGCGTGTTCGTCCGGCCCCGCGTCGAGGTGTGAAAGTCCAGGCCGACGTCACAGGGGTCGACGAAGTTGTCGAACACCGCGCGGGCCATCCGGTGGGCACTGGTCGAGGACTTCTTCCCCGGGAACGACCGGTTCAGGTCCCGGTCGTACACCGGCAGGTACCGCTGCTGGGCCATGAAGCCCGGCACGTTCACGACCGGCATGCAGACGAGCGTCCCCGCCAGGTCCGAGAGGTCCCACTCCTGGGCGACTTCGCGGACGACCTCCACCCCGTTGAGTTCGTCCCCGTGGGTGGCGGCCGCGAGGAAGACGGTCGTCCCCGGTTGCTCGCCGTTGACGATCGTCACCGGCAGGCGGACCGGATCCCCGAGGTACGTCTCGCTGATCCCGTACCGGATGTTCATCGACTCTCCGGGGTCGACCCGTCCCCCGTCGAACGTGAACGCCTCGGCCTCGGCCATAGTCCCCCCTGTGGGTCCCCACACAAAAAGCCCGCCGGCGGACTCGCCGTCGACAGGGTCCACGCGAGGACCGGATCCGTACCATTATGCTCCGGTCGACCGAGGTCCGAGCCATGACCACGGACACCGTCCGAGTGGGCGTACTCAGTCTGCACAACAGCAAGGAGTCGAAGGCCATCTGCAACGCGATCGAGGCCCTGGGCCACGACCCGGCGTGGCTCCGGGAGGAGAACACCGTCGTCCGAACCGTCGACGGCGACGTCCGACTGGAACCAGAGGTCGACGTCGTCGTCAACCGCCTGTTGCTGTCGAACACACCACAGCCCTGCGAGGCGCTGGGACTGGCGGCGACGGTCGACAGCCTGCGACCGACGCTGAACCGCCCGGCCGCGACGCTGACCGCGACACACAAGATCGCCGCCGGGGCGGCCCTGGCCAGGAACGGGATTCCGGTCCCCGACGCACTGTTCGCCCTGTCGTCGGCTCGTCTTGACCGGGAACGCGACGCGTTCGGCGAGGAGGCGGTGTACAAGACGGCCATCGGGACCCACGGCGGTGGCACCTGGAAGATCGGCCCCGAGGACACCGTCGGCGCGAAGGTGGGGAACCGCTACGCGTTCCTGCAGGAACTGATCGAACGGGGCGACGAGCGCGCTCGCGACCTGCGGGCGTACGTCGTCGACGGCGACGTGGTCGCGGCGATGTACCGGTACGCCCCCGAGAACGACTGGCGGACGAACGTCGCGCTGGGGGGCAGCGTCGAGGACGCGACCGAGGACCTCACGCCGGAACTGCGGGAGACGGCAGTGCGTGCGGCCGAGGCGGTCGGACTGGACCTGGCGGGGGTCGACCTCGTCGAGAGCGCCGACGGCTGGAAAGTGCTGGAAGTCAACCCGACGGCGGGGTTCAAGGGGCTGCACAGGGCGACTGGCGTCAGTCCGGCGCCGCACATCGCCCGGGCCGCCATCGAACGTGGTGGCGGGACCGTCGACCCGGAGACGGTCCGGCGCCTGACCGCCACGCTCGACGACTCGGTGCCGGCGTGTAAGCCCGACGCCGTCGAGACTCGACAGTCGGCGCCGACGGTGATCGGCTACACCGAGGACGTCACCGTCACCGGGACGAGTGGCAGCGAGACCGTCACGGCGAAGTCCGACACTGGAGCGACGCGGACGAGCATCGACACCCAGCTCGCGGCCGACGTCGGGGCCGGACCCATCAAGTCCATCGCGCGGGTGAAGTCGGGCAGCGTGAAAAAGGGCAAGAGCCGGCCCGTCGTGGACCTCGTCGTCGGCGTGGGCGGCAGTCAACACACCGTGACTGCGAGCGTCGAGGACCGCGGCCACATGAACTACCCACTGCTCCTGGGACGGGACATCCTCCAGCACTACCAGGTCGACGTCCGCCGTCGCGCCGAGGACGGCGGCGGCGAGACGGACGAGGAGTAGCGACGAGTCCCGGGGTCGTGACCGTCGCTACTCGCCGACGACTTCGGCGACGCTGTCGGCGATGTCTTCCTCGACGCGCCAGCAGTACAGCGTCGCGTACGAGCGGTAGGGCTGCCAGCGCTCGGCCAGTGCGACCATCTCGGCGCGGGCCGCGACGTCCACGTCGAACAGTCGCGCCATTCCCTTGCGGACGCCGAGGTCGCCGACGGGGAACACGTCCTCGCGGCCCAGCGAGAACAGCAGTTGCATGTTCGCGGTCCACTCGCCGACGCCGGTGATGGCGGTCAGTTCGTCGCGGACGGCGCCGTCGTCCATCTCCACCAGGCTGGCCTTGGAGAGGCCGTCCTCGAACGCTCGGGCGACGTTGCGGACGTAGCGGGTCTTCTGCCTGGAGAGGCCGGCGTCGCGCAGGGTCGCCTCGTCGGCCGCCAGGACGCCCGGCGGCGTGACATCGACGGCCTCGAACAGTCGGTCGCGCGTCGCCGCCGCCGAGGCCATCGCCACCTGCTGGCGGAGAATCGACGTGACGAACCGGGCGAAGAAGTCCTCGGCGGGGTCGACGGTCAGGTGCCCGTACTCCTCGACGAGGGGGCCGACGTACTCGTCCTCACGGAGGAACTCGTGTGGGTCGGTCACGGGTGGCGCGTGGTGGGTTAACTCGAGGTTTCGACGGTGCGAGCCGGTCGGTCACAGCCCGAGTTCGCGGCCGATCACGAGCTGCTGAATCTCGCTCGTCCCCTCGCCGATCTCCATCAGCTTGGCGTCGCGGTAGAACCGCTGGGGGGCGAAGTCCTCGGTGTAGCCGTAGCCGCCGAGCACCTGGACGGCCTCCTCGGCGACCTCGCGGGCGGCCTCGCTGGCGTCCCACTTCGCGATGGACGAGGTCTCGGTGACGTCCTGGCCCTGGTCGTACTGCCAGGCCGCGCGCTGGGTGAGCAGGCGTGCGCTCTCGACGTCGCGGCGCATCTCCGTGATCTTGTTCCGGATGGCGTCGAACTTCGAGATGGGCTTGCCGAACTGCTCGCGCTCGGTGGCGTACTCGCGGGCGTGCTCGAAGGCGCCCTGGGCCAGGCCCGTCGACAGCGCCGCGATGGAGATGCGACCGCCGTTGAGCGTCTTCTTCGTCTGGCTCCAGCCCTCGCCCGCCTCGCCCAGCAGACGGTCCTCGGGGAGCCGGACGTCGTCGAGCTGGATCTCGCAGGTCGGGGAGGCGTTCAGCCCCATCTTGTCCCAGACGGTCGTCACCTCGAAGCCGTCGTCGTTCTCCGGGTCGACGATGAACGTCGAGATGCCGTCGTAGCCGGCGCCGGGTTCCGTCACGGCCTTCACCAGCACGCTGTTTGCGACGCTGGCGTTGGTGATGAACTGCTTGGTGCCGTTCAGCACCCACTCGTCGCCGTCCTTCTCCGCCATCGTGTCCATGTCGGAGGCGTCGGAACCACTGGACGGTTCCGTCAGCGCCCACGCACCGACCTCCTCGCCGGACGCGAGCGGTTCCAGCCACCGCTCTTTCTGTGCCTCCGTGCCGAACTGCTCGATGGGTTTCGAGGCCAGCGAGACGTGCGCGGCGTAGGAGAGCCCGACCGATCCGGACACCCGGCCGAGTTCCTCGCAGACCAGCGCGTACATCAGCTGGTCGCCGCCGAGACCGCCGTAATCGAGCGAAATCGGGACGCCCATGACGTCCATCTCACCCAGTTGCTGGAAGATCTCCTCGGGGAACCGGTGTTCGTCCTCGATCTCCTGGGCGATGGGTTCGATCTCCTCCTGACAGAACCGCCGCACTTCCTCCTGAATCATCCGGTGCTCGTCCGGCAGTTCGAAATCCATACAGGGGTATTTGCCAGACTGAAAATAAAGGCTTCTACCGCGGACGCCGCGCGACCGACCGGTGTGCAGAACCGATATCCTTTGGGAACCAGTCTCACATTATACGTTGGTACGTGAACGTTTATTTTTCGGGGAGCCATCGGTTGATTTATTAGACAACAGTTGAGGTACGGTGATGTGCAACGACGCAATTTCCTCTCGGGTGTCGCCGGCGTCGGCGGCGCCGGCATCCTCGGGACGTTGGGCATCGACCCCGTCGACGCGAAGACGGCGAACATAGACCCGATCCTGTTCGACTCCACCTCGAGCCTCCTGAACACCTCGAACGGGCCGCTGACCGACGACTCTATCGTCGCGGTGCGCGGGTCGTCGTCGGCGTCGAACGTCGACGAGGACGGCAACGGGGACGCCGTCTCGTACCCCGACGGCACGCCGATCCCGGTGGCGGCGATCGACGGCAACGTCTTCGGCGTTGGTACTCCGTTGGTCCCGAACGACGTCGACTTCGGCTACGGGCAAGAGGAGTTCCTGTTGAACGTGTACGACGAGTTGCTCGGCGGTTCGGGGACGGTGCTGTGGGACGCCGGTCACGGACAGTTCTACCAACTCGACAGTGACGCGAACGGCGGGAGCGGGCCGGGGTTCGAGCAGTTCGAGACGTACGCCGAGGGCAACGGCTACACGCTCGAGTCGACCACTGACCTGACCGCCGACCTGTCTGGTGCAGACGGCGTCGTCATCACGACGCCGTCCGATGCGTTCACCTCGTCCGAACTCGACGCACTCTCGTCGTTCGTCTCGAACGGTGGAGCCGTCTTCCTCCACAGCCAGTCCGACTTCAGCGACTTCGACGAGACGGAAAACAGCAACGAGATCGCTGCGGCACTCGGCGTCGGCTTCCGGTTCAACGACGATCAGATGCTCGACGGCACCTCGAACGCCGGGTCCGACTTCCAGCCGACGTCGGCGAACTTCAACACCGCGACGTTCCCGGCGCTGTTCGAAAATCGGCCGGGCATCGACGAGGCCAACGCGCTGGACCCCTCGAAGACGTACACGGTCGACGTGACCGGTGTCGCCGACGGTGACACGGTCGACGTGCAGTTCGACGACGACCGCGTCGAGAGCATCCGTGTTCTGGGCGTCGACACCCCCGAGTCGAGGAGCGCAAGCGGCGCCGAGCGCCCGGCGGAGTGGGAGGGCCTCTCGGACCGGGTCGGTCTCGAGACGCTCCAGTTCGGCTCGACCTCGAGTCTTCTCGACGACTCGATGAACCCACTGACCGGCGACAGCGTGGCCGTCCTCGCCGAGTCCTCGGCGACGAACACCGACGCCGACGGTAACGGGGACGCCGTCTCGTACCCCAGCGACGTGGACATTCCGCTCGTCGCCCTCGAGGGGGGCGTCGCCGGATTCGGCTCCATCTTCGTCAACGACGGTGCGGTCGACAACAACGCGGCCCTCGACAACGAGGAGTTCGAGTTGAACCTCTGGGACGAACTGCTCGGGGGGTCGGGCACCGTCCGCTGGGACGAGAGCCACGGCCAGTTCTACGACCGCTCGAGCGCGTCGTCGTTCGTCGCCTACGCCGAGGAGAACGGCTACACCGTCGAGAGCGGGTCGGCCATCCCGTCGGACACCTCGGCAGTCGACGGACTGGTCGTCACCTCCCCGTCCGACGCCTTCTCCAGTCAGGAACTCGGCGACCTGTCGTCGTTCGTCGCCGACGGCGGCGCCGTCGTCCTCCACGACCAGTCGGACTTCGACGACTTCGACGCGACCGCCAATCTCAACGCCATCGCCGCCGAACTCGGCGTCGGCTTCCGGTTCAACGACGACCAGGTCACGGACTCGGAGAACAACACCGGGCAGTCGTTCCGGCCCACGACCGGCCGCTTCGACCCGAGTTTCGACCTGTTCCGGGAGCGACAGGGCATCGACCAGGAACTCGTCGTCAGCAGCGAGGGAACCGCCGTCGAGGAACTCGCGTTCCAGGAGGGAACTGCGAGCCTGTTGAACGCCTCGAACGGCCCACTGACCGACGACACGCTGGTGCCGGTCCGCGCCGAGTCCTCGGCGACGAACACCGACAGCGACGGCAGCGGGGACGCCGTCTCGTACCCCAGCGACGTGGACATCCCGGTCGTCGGGGTTGACGGCGCCGTCGCCGCCATCGCCGCGCCGTTCGTGAACGACGACGCTCCCGTCGACCCGGACAACGAGGAGTTCGTGCTGAACCTCTGGGACGAACTGCTCGGGGGGTCGGGCACCGTCCGCTGGGACGAGAG
>CAZIVN010000051.1:0-5538 GCA_964542685.1 uncultured Halobacteriales archaeon | reverse complement strand
TCAACGCCATCGCCGCCGAACTCGGCGTCGGCTTCCGGTTCAACGACGACCAGGTGCTTGACAGTCAGAACAACCTCGACGCGGAGTTCCGACCGACGACGACGAACTTCAACACGAGCGACTTCTCGGCGCTGTTCACGAAGCGCAGCGGCGTCGACGACGTGACCTCGTTCTGGGGCGCGACGTACCCGTACCTCTCGTACAACGCGCAGTTGGCGTCGAACTTCGCCACCGAGCAACTGCAGGGCCAGACGGTCGACATCTCCTTCGACCCCGTCGGCGCGGAGTTCAACGACGGCGTCAAGGACCCGTTCGGCCGGGTTCTGGCGTACATCGAGTACGACGCCGACGGCAGCGGGAGCCGGGACACCCTGTACAACGAACGGCTCATCTCCGAGGGCTACGCCCGGTATTACGCCTCCAGCCTCTCGAAGCTGGAGCAACTGTTCGGTGCGGAACGGTCGGCCCGCGACGCGGGCACCGGCGTCTGGCGGCAGTCGAACCCGAACCGTTCACCGGAGATTCGCAACGGGTCGGTCGACGAAGTGTACGTTCCGAACGCCGTCCGTGTCGACAACGACGCTGGGAGCCTGGGAGCCGACCGCGTGGCCGTCTCTGCCGGGTCGTCCGCCTCGCCGGCCGGCGCGCCGCTGGTCGCACTGGACGAGGACAGCGGAGTCGGCGTCGTCGGTGGCCTGGTCGTCGACGAGAGCTACGAGCAACGCGAGGGCTTCCCCGTCGACACGAGCACCTACGGCAACTTCACGCTGCTCGGGAACGTGATCGACACGCTCGGCGACGGCGAGGGACCGGTCCTCGTGGCTGGGGGGAAGGGACAGTTCAACGCCAGTTACGCGCTCTCGGCGGAGGACGTGGCCTACTTCCAGCAGTTCCTCGAGGGCGTCGACGTCGGGCTGGAGGCGGTGAACGACCTCACTGTTTCCCGGGTGAGCGACGCTCGGGCAGTCGTCGTCACCCCCCCGACTGCCGCCCTCTCGAGCGCAGAACTCGACGCGCTGTCGGCGTTCGCCGACGCTGGCGGGGCGGTCGTCCTGCTCGGGGCCGCGAACGCCCCGTCCGACGCGCGAGCCAACCTCAACGACGTCGCCAGTGCGGTCGGCAGCGACCTCCGGGTGACGGGCGAGGCAGTCACCGACGGCAGTTCGAACCTCGACGGCGACGCCAGCCTGCCGGTAACGGCGGCGTTCGACGACGGGTTCGATCTGTTCGGACCGTTCAGGCCGGGCGTGACGAACCCGACCGTCTCGGTCGAGGCCGAGGAGGGCCGGGTCGGTGCGGACGGATCGACGACCGCGACGGTCCGGCTGGACGAAGCGCCGGACGGGCTCGCGGGCTTCCGGATCGACGTCGGCGTGGCGGACACCAGCGTGGCCGAAGTCTCCGGGGGCTCGTACCCCGACGCGTTCGGGCTCACGGAGGAACCGGAGGTTGCCGCCGACGGCTCCGTGGTGACCCTGAAAGCCAGCGACACGGAAGACGCCATCCAACCCGGCGCGACGGACATCGTCCTCGGGACGGTCACCCTCTCGAGTGTCGACACCGGCACGACGGATCTGACCGTGACGATCCAGGCACTGGACGCCGACGGCGGCGACGCAATCGACCCGATTATCGAGACCGGGGTGGTCGATATCGCCCCGGTCGAACGGATCGGCGACAACCCGCTGCCGACCGACCCCGACGGCGACGGGGACTTCGAGGACTTGAACGGTGACGGCCAGGTCGACATCAACGACGTGATGTTGCTGTTCAAGAACAAGAGCAGCGACGTGATCACGGGCTACACCGACTCCTACGACTACAACGACAACGGCAGGATCGACTTCGACGACGTCAACGTCCTCTACGAAGAGGCCTGAACAGATGAGTCGATCCCTGATGCCGATCCTGTGTGTACTGACGCTGCTGGCGGTCGCAGCTGTCGCCTCCGGCCCGGCGGTCGGACAACCGACCGTGGCCGACCGGGACACAGCGGCCGAACCGGACGTCGCCGTCGAGGCCGTATCGGTCGCACAGGGAGCGACAGCCGGGGTGCCGGTGTCCCTGTCGGTCGCTCCCGGCGGAGTAGCGGGGTACAACGTTACCATCCGCGTGGCCGACCCGAACACGGCGACCATCGTCGGCGCGAGTGTTCCCGACAGGTACGGACTCGCCGAGACGAGAGTCGTCGACGGCGGGACAGCGGTCGTCCTGCGGGCAGCGGACACGAACGACGCCGTGACAGCCGGCGACGAGAACGTCCCGCTTGGCACGATATCGGTCCGCGGCGAAACCGCCGGCCAGACCGAACTCCGCGTCGAAGTGACGGCGGCCGACGACGACGACGGTAACCGTGTCGACCCCGGAACCAGCGCCGGACGACTGTTCGTCTCGGACAGGAGGACGGCAACCGAGACGACGACGACGGCGCCGGAGACGACGGAACCGCCGACCACCACTACCACCGAACCGCCCACGTCCGAGACGACGACGGCGCCGCCGGAGACGACGGAACTGCCGACCACCACTACCACCGAACCGCCCACGTCCGAGACGACGACGGCGCCGCCGGAGACGACGGAGCCACCGACGACAGCCCCGCCGGAGACGACGGAGTCACCGACGACGGCCCCCCCGGAGACGACGAGAGCGACGGCCACGGCGACGGACGCACCCGGGACGACCGCGACGGCCACAGAGACGGCGACCACAGACGATCCGACGCCGGTACCCACCGAGGACGGGTCGACCCCCGGATTCGGCGTGGCGGTCCTCCTGGCAGCGTTCGCGACGCTCGCGGCGAGTCGGGCCCGGCGCTGACGCCTCCACTCCGGACTGCGTGGTGTCCGAGTCGAGGCTCTCTTCGCCAGTTTCGGAGTCGGCAGCCTCTCCTGGGATTCCGTGACGTGCGATCCGGTGTCTTTGGCATCCGAGATGGCGGCCAGTGATCGACAAGACGCCCGATCATTGACCGAAACGAGACGTAACGACGACGGACGACTCGCTTCTGACGAGCGGGCCGACGGGTGTCGGGCACCCTCACACTGGATGGACGAGACCCGGTGCGACGACGAACGTTCCGGGCACCGTCTCGGCGTCGACGGTCGGACCCGGCGTGGCGGTCGACCCCGACGGCGAGGGCACTCTCGACGGACGGGACGACCGGGACGGCCGCTGCCTCGACGACTGCGGGGTCAGGGTGGAGGAGAGCGACGAGCGGTGGCGGTTGCGACGGCGACGGATTGCCGGGGCCGGGACTGTTCGGCACCGCCGCTGGGGTGTCGAGCGGACTGGAACTGGCCCGGCGGCGCCGCCGGGCGGACGACGACGACGACTGACGCCTCGGACCTAGCCCCGTGACGACCGGTCCGGGTTCGGGCCGGGAGTACGGCCCGGCTCCGCTCTCGCCGTGAGGTCGAACGCACGAAGACGATTTACGTTTCCCCCGTCTCACCGAAAACGATGGCCATCAGGGATCTGGTCCGGGGGCGAGTCGAGTGGTCCCGACTGGAGGCGCTCGGCGTCGAACTCCGCGAGCGGTACGACCGCGACTCGATCCGGATCGAGTTTCTCGACGCGGACAACTGGCTGTCGACCCCGTTCGTCGTCGACGACGACCTGTTCGTGAAGGTCGTCACACCCCAGAACTCCCTGGTGCACGGCCTCTTCACCGCCGGGCGAAACCTCGGTGCCTTCTCGACGGGGACGCCGGGCTTCTTCGACCACGTCGAGGGGCCGACGACGATGGTCGAGCGAGAACTCGAGGCGACGGAACGGATGCGCGCGGCGGGACTGAACGCTCCCGAACCCCGGGAGGCGTTCGCGTTCGAGGACCTCGGCGTCCTCGTGTTGGAGTTTCTGCCCGCCTTCCGGACCTTCGAGGACCTGGACGACGCGGAGGTCGGAGCCCACGCGGAGGCCCTGGTGTCCCTGCTCGCGCAACTCCACGACAACGAACTCGCACACGGGGACCTCCGGGCGGAGAACGTGTTGCTCAGCGACGGCGACATCTACTTCGTGGACGCCACGACGGTCAGATCACAGGGGATGGACAACGCCCGGGCCTACGACCTCGCGTGTGCCATGGGCACGCTGGCGCCGCGAATCGGAGCAACAGAGACCGTGGCGACCGCGGCCGAGGCGTACGACGACGACACGCTCCTGGCGGCTCGAGATTTCCTGGACTTCGTCGCGTTGCGTCCCGACCACTCCTTCGAGACGGCCACGCTGAAAGGCGAGATCGAGAAGGTGGCGACCGACGCCTGATCGTGCCAGCGGACCGACACCGCGGGCCGTACCGGGACGTCACTCCTCGACGGTGACGGTGCCGACCATCCCGGAGCCGCGGTGCGGGTTGCAGTAGTAGCTGTACTCCCCGGCCACCTGGAACTGGTGTTCGTGGGTGTGGCCGGAGTCGTACAGGTCGGCGTCGTCGCCCTCCCAGGACGACCCGTCGGGTTTCGACTCGACGACCACGTTGTGACCGCTCCCGTCCCACACCCAGCGGACAGTCTCCCCAACCGACACCGTGAGGTTCTCGGGGTCGAACGAGAGACTCCCACCCGGCGCCACGGTGACTTCCGTCACGTCGCCGGCCGGCGTCCCTTCTTCGGTGGTCCCGTCCATCCCTTCCGTCGTCCCGTCCATCGGTTCCGTGGTGTCCATGCCGCCGTCTTCGGGTTCCGTCGTGTCCTCGCCGTCGTCGCTGTCGTCCCCGTCCCCGCCGTCGCCACCGTCGCCCGAACAGCCTGCAATGCCGGCGGCAGTCGCGAGTGCGATACCGTGGAGGATGCGCCGTCGTCGTGGCATGTGTTCCTATTGTGATGTAACACGTAAAAGTACACCGCCAGGTGTAGTCGACCAGTTCGGCGGACGGGGCCGTCCAGTAACGCAGTCTCGGAGGGGCCACCCACCGCGACGCCCGACCCGGACCCCTCCCGGGGACGACACGACGTCATACGGTTTATAATAGTCGTTGAAACCATTTGTACACACCTCGGAGCGAGGCGGCCAGCGAGGGCCTCGCTGGCCGCTCTTCCCGAAGTGGGTGCGCAGTGACTTTCAACGACTACTATAGTTTCATCTGTTACCGGTGCTCACCGGTCCCGTACGGGTTATCACCGGTAAACAGTGAAACGAAACCGTATCAGTCGTCGACCGGTTCGGTGTGCCCGCGGTGGACGGTGGCGGCCGTCGCCTCGGGGAGGTGTGTCTCGCGGACGTCCGCGCGTTCGCGGTGTTCGATGACGTCGGCGTACGCGTCGGGTAACACGGCCACGAAGTCGTCCAGGCCACCGTCGTCGAGCAACTCCACGGCGCGCTCGGAGCCGGTGTAGGCCGCGTGGTTCTCGACCAGGCGGCGAATCGTCCGCTCGTCTTTCGCCAGGAGGTCGTCGTAGGTGGTCACCATCCCCCGGTTGACGCTCGTGGCGAACTCGTCGTCGGGGTCGTACACGTACGCCACGCCGCCGGACATCCCGGCGGCGAAGTTCTTGCCCGTCTCGCCGAGGACGACGACGACGCCGCCGGTCATGTACT
>CAZIVN010000050.1:576-12007 GCA_964542685.1 uncultured Halobacteriales archaeon | reverse complement strand
TCGACCCCGACGTCCGCGTCGCCGCGACCCGGAAGACGACGCCGGGACTGCGCGGGGTCGAGAAACGGGCGGTCGCGGCCGCCGGCGGCGACACGCACCGCCTGGACCTCTCGCACATGGTGATGGTCAAGGACAACCACGTCGCGGAACTGGGTCTGGAGCGGGCCGTCGAGCGATTCCGCGAGCGCGCCTCGTTCGCGACGAAAGTCGAGGTGGAGGTGGAGCGCCCCGACCGCGTCGTCGCGGCGGCCAGCGCGGGCGCGGACGTCGTCCTGCTCGACAACATGTCTCCGGCAGAGACGGAAACGGCAGTCGATCGCCTGGGGGCGTCCGAGGCCGACGCACTGACGGAGGCGTCGGGGGGCATCACGCGCGAAACCGCCCCCGAGTACGCCACGACCGGCGTCGACGTCGTCTCGATGGGGTCGCTGACGCACTCGGCACCGACGCTCGACTACTCGTTCCGGACCGGACGGTAGTTCTCGGGAACGGGGGAAACGGAGTGGGGGATTGGGGGGCTCCGTCCGCCGTACGGCTGCGACAATCGCCGCAGTCCGCCGGCTTGCGACGATTACAGGTCCGACTACATAACGCTGTTTAAACCGTTGGTGTACGCCAACGGCGGGTCAGTCGTGGCCCAGGTCCGACGCGACGAGGGCCTCGAAGTCGGTGCCCTCGTCGCCGTAGACCTCCCTGTGTTCGAGCGCCGCGAGCCCCTTCTCGGTGATCTCGTAGAGGCCGGACCGTTCGGCCGGACCGATCCGGTCGACGAGACCGTAATCGGCCAGGATCGGGAGCCTGGTGTTGATGTACGATCGGTTCCGACCGAGTTCGATCGCCAGGTTGGCCGCGTTGTTCCGCTTGCCGTCGGAGAGAGCGTGCAACAGATCGAAGTCGGTCGGCGCCGCCAGTTTCATGCTGCTACACAGTCGCGCTCGAAGTATTTGTATTGCGCGTCACACTCCGGGAATCACACCGACTATACGTACCAGAAGTTGACGAACCTGGCAACGCAAGCGATTATTATTAGAAATTTCGAAAATCCTGGCAGTCCGGCGCTCTGGGAGCCGCCGCGCCTCGAACCGTCGGCCGCCGTCACTCCAGCAGCGACTCTCCGGTCATCGTCTCCGACGGCCCGACGCCCGCGGCGGCTAACAGCGTCGGAGCGACGTCGCACAGCGACCCGCCCGAACGGAGTCGCAGGCCGCCCGAGAGGTCGCGGTCGGGGTCGCCACACCCGTCCGGCGAGAGGCCGGCGTCGTCCCCGTCGGGCGCGAGGTAGGCGATGGGAACGTCGTTCGTCGTGTGTGCGGTGTGGGGGTCGTCGGGCGTCCCCATGTCCTCGGCGTTGCCGTGGTCGGCCGTGACGACCGTGTGGGCCCCGGCGGCGAGACAGGCGTCGACCAGGCGCGCCAGTTCTCGGTCGACTGTCTCGACGGCGGCCACCGCCGCGTCGAAGTCGCCGGTGTGGCCGACCATGTCGGGGTTGGCGTAGTTGCAGACCAGCAGGGCCGGGGGCGAGGATTCGATTTCGGCGACCGCCGCGCCGGTCACCTCCGGCGCGCTCATCTCGGGCGCGAGGTCGTAGGTCGCGACGTCCGGGCTCTCGACGATGCGGCGCCGTTCGCCCTCGAACACCGTCTCCCGACCGCCGTTCAGGAAGTAGGTGACGTGGGGGTACTTCTCCGATTCCGCGATTCGCAGTTGGGTCAGCCCGGCCTCCGCGACGCGTTCGCCCAGCGTCCCGTCCGGTTCCTCCGGCGGGAAGGCGACGGGAAACGGGAATCGCTCGTCGTACGCCGTCATCGTCACCAGTTCGACCCCGGGGCCGTCGGCCGGCCAGTGGTCCCGCCAGTCGTCGCCGTCCTCCGGGGGCAGGTCCGCGAGGGTCCGGACCAGCTGGCGGGCGCGGTCCCCCCGGAAGTTACAGAACAGGACGACGTCGCCGTCCCGGACCGGCGGTCCGCCCGCGACCGTCGTCGGTTCGAGGAACTCGTCGGTGTCGCCCCGGTCGTAGCTCCGCTCGACGGCGGCGACTGCCGACGGGGCGGCGTGGTCCCCCTCGCGGTCGACGATCGCGTCGTAGGCTCGACGCGTGCGCTCCCAGTTTCGGTCCCGGTCCATCGCGTAGTAGCGGCCACACACCGTCGCGACGTCGCCCGTCCCGGCCGCCTCCGCGTGGGCCGCGAGGTCGGCGACGTACTCGCGGCCGCTCGTCGGGTCGGTGTCGCGCCCGTCGGTGAAGGCGTGCGTGACCGCCTCGACGCCGCGGTCGGCGGCGAGGTCGATCAGCGCGTGGAGGTGTGCCTGACTGGCGTGGACGCCGCCGTCGCTGACCAGTCCCATGAGGTGGAGTTGGGCGTCCTCGGCGGCGGACATGGCTCCAGCGATCGCCGCGTTGTCGTCCAGTTTCCCGGCCGCGATAGCGTCGTCGATGCGCGTGAAGGCCTGTTTGACGACGCGGCCGGCCCCCAGGTTCAGGTGGCCGACCTCGCTGTTGCCCATCTGGCCGTCGGGCAGTCCGACGCGCCGGCCCGACACCGCGAGGCGGCCGCTCGCCCCACGCTCCAGGACGGCGTCGACCGTCGGCGTCGCGGCGGCCGCGACCGCGTCCCGGGCGTCGCCGGGGTCGTCGTTGATCCCCCACCCGTCGAGCACGATGAGCGCCGCCTCCATGTCCGGAAGGAGACGACCCCGCCGGGAAAGCGGTTCGGTTCCGGGCCGCGGGTTCCTACCCGTCGCCGTGGCGTTCTGCGACGCGAATCGCCTCGGTCCCGAGTTCGACCACGTCCGGGTCGACGTCCGCGCTCCGGAGGTCCGGGGGCGTGTACCAGTCCCACGCCTCGGCGCCTGCCTCCCCCTCGGCGGGATCGACCTCGCGAGACGGCACCGTCGCGAAGTAGATGTGGTCGACGTGGTGGTGACCCACCGCGCCGTCGTGGACGTTGATGTCGTACAGCAGCTGTCGGCGCGGCTGTGGCGGCTGTCGGCAGTACGGTTCGTCGATCCGGTCCTCGTCGTCCCGGAGAATCGTCGGCGTCAGGCCGGTCTCCTCCTCGCATTCCCTGATCGCCGCCTCGTGGGGCAGTTCGCCGCGGTCGACGTGGCCCCCGGGCGGGATTCGGACGTCCATTCGCTTGTGATCGTGTAGCGCCGTCGCACCGTCCGCGACGACGTACACGGTCCCGGTGAAGTGTCTGGTCGTCTCCACTCGCGAGGGGACAGATCCAGGCGGCAAAAACCTTCAGGGAACGAACGTCGACCCGCACTCCTCGCACTCGATGTCGCCGTCGACGTCGTCTCGCGCGAGCACGGCCCCACAGTCCGGACACAGCGAGAACAGTTGTCGCTCTGCGGGGACGTCCTCGTCGAGGTCGACGTGGATCCACGCGTCGGGGTCGTCCTCGTCGTACACGATGAGACCGTCCTCTGTCCGGTCCCAGTTGACCGGCTCCCCCTCGACCGCTTCCTCGTCGGAGACGCGCCACGGCATTCTGTCTGTTTCTCGGTCGTTCCATCGTATAAAAGCGCTGAAACTGATCGAGGGTTGTATGACGCCGCGAGCGGGACGATCCGACGGGTCCGGCCGGCCACCGCGGGACTTTTGCTGGCCGGCCCCTACGTGGCGTTCGTGACGCTCGATCCGGTTCACGTCGAGGGCATCGCCCGGCTCGCACGGCGGATCAGTCAGGACGTCGACGACACCGACCACGAGGCGTTCGCCGAACGCGTCTGGGCGGAGATGCTCGACCCGCTCGTCGACGGCAAGACGACGCTGCTGGAACCGCTCGACGAACAGCGGCGCCGCCGGGTCGACGTCGAGTCGGTCGCACTGACCGATCCGGCCTTCGAGACGGTCCACGGTCTCGACGCCGGAACCATCACGCCCACGACGTTCAAGAACGGGGTGACGATGGATCTCGCCCACGCCGCGATGGCCGCGACGCCCTCGGATCTGGACCTGCACCGCGGGCGTAGCGTCGTGGCGGCGGTCCACTCCGCGGACGCTACCGCGCAGGTGACCCACGAGGACTGGACGATGGACGACGAGGGGTACTTCCGGTCGAAGACCGTCCAGGCGCCGCGGGTGAGTCGGTTCAGCGAGCGCGTCGTCGGCGCACTGGCGCTGTACCTCGCCGAGAGCGAACACGCCCTGAGCAACGCCGCCGTCGTCGAGGAACTGCTCGTTCTCGACGGGCCAATTTACCCGAAGGCCATGCTGCGGTGGGCCGACCGCGACCCCGAACTCGCGGAGTTGCTCCACGGGGCCGACCTGCCACGGCGGGTCGTCGCGAACTACCTGGCCCTCGTCGAGCGGTTCGTCGAGCGCGACGTCCCCCTGGTCGGGTTCGTGAAGAACCCCGCCTCGAAGTCGATCACGCGAGCGGTGCGGTCCAAGGGCGCGAACGCTCCGTGGGTCGACGACGCGTCCTTCTTCGCACGCGTCCTCGACCCGGAGCCGGAGGCCGACCCCGGGCAGCGGGCGACCGACGAACTGACCTGTACGAACTGGTTTCGGTCCCGTGGCGGTCCCGACCGGATCCTCTCGACGGCCGGCGACGCACTCGGGCTCGAACGGTCGCGCCCGGCCGAGGACTACGAGGTGGCGTTCGTCGCGATCTACGACCCGCGTGACGACCTGACCTACCGGCTGGAGGCGCCACTCGGGGTCGTTCGCGACGCGGACCGGCGGCGACGGCTCCTGGAGTACGTCCTCTCGGAACTGGCCGCCGAGCGTGGCCCGCCCGGTCCGGTCGCGAAGGCCGACGAACTGGCACGGATCGCAAACGACGAGCGTCGGTCGCTCCGCGAGACGCTCGCGGAGGCGTTCGACACGGAGTCGAACGCCGCCTACGACGAGAAACGCTGGGGCGTCGTCTAGGCGTCGCGGGTCAGTCGCGCGTCCCGGTCGGTGCTCTCGACCGTCACCTCGACGCTGTCCGGGTCGACGCCGAGGCGTGCGAACTGGGTCCGCAGGTGTTCCTCCGCGGCCTCGAGTGCGGTTTCGCGAGTCTCGAACCCGCGGGGCATCGGCGACTCGAAGGCGATCTGGATCTCCTGTCCGTCGACCTCCTGCGTCGAGCCGCCGCTCTCGACCTCGTAGAACTCGTCACAGACCCAGACGTACGGGGCACCGCCGTCGGGCGCGCCCTCGAACGCCGGCGCGCGCTCTCCCCGTTCGTAGATAGTCCCGGTGAGGTCCGTGCCGGCGGCGGAACCGCTCACGAGCAACATGGCCCCGGGTAGGCGGGCCGCGAACAAAAGGCCACTGGGGGCCCGGCGGTCAACCGGCGGTCCGAACCGGGAGATAATTCTGTTACTACGAGAGTAGAAACAGATAGGAACTATTATAATCCTCACAGCCGTACGTGTAGACGCGACCCGGTCGAGGCGGAGACAAAGCCATGTCAGGCACCGACACCACCATCAAGACGAGAGACGCAGGAGGCACCGAGCGAGAGTCGGAGGAACGTGAACACCCGGACGACGTCGACCAGCTGACCTGTCCCGAGTGTGGCGCCACGGGCGTCCGCGACGAGACGAACGGCGAGACGGTCTGTACCGAGTGCGGCGTCGTCCTCGAGGACGACCTCGTGGACCGCGGGCCCGAGTGGCGCGCGTTCAACGCCGGCGAGCGCGACAAGAAGAGCCGCGTCGGCGCACCGACGACCGGCATGCTCCACGACAAGGGGCTGTCGTCGGTCATCGACTGGAAGGACCAGGACGCACACGGCGCCGCGCTCTCCTCGCGCAAGCGCCAGGAGATGCAACGGCTCCGGACCTGGGACGAGCGGTTCCGCGCCCAGAGCGCCCAGGACCGCAACCTCAAGCAGGCACTTGGCGAGATTTCGCGGATGGCCTCGGCGCTGAACCTCCCCGACAACGTCCAGGAGACCGCCAGCGTCATCTACCGACGGGCTCTGGAGGAAGACCTGCTTCCCGGACGGTCCATCGAGGCGATGGCGACCGCGGCGCTGTACGGGGCCGCCCGGAAGGCGAACGTCCCGCGCAGCCTCGACGAGTTCGCCCCCGTCAGCCGTGTTCCCCGCAAGGAGTACGCCCGCGCGTACCGCTACATGAACGAGGAACTCGAACTCGCGATCAAGCCCGCCGATCCCGCGAGCTACCTCCCGCGGTTCTGCTCGGAACTCGAGGCGCCCGCCGGCGTGCGCAACCGCGCCCGCGAACTGCTGTCGGCCGCCGAGCGGTCGGCGATCCTCAGCGGCAAGAACCCGGTCGGCCTCGCGGCCGCAGCGATCTACGCGGCCGGACTCCTCTGTGACGAGAAGCTCACCCAGAACGAGATCGCCGACGTCGCCGACGTCAGCACGGTGACGATCCGGGAGCGGTACCCCGAACTGCTCGACGCCGGCGCGACCAATCCGGCCCAACCGGCGGACTGATGACGCTCGACCGAACATTCCCGACGATGACAGACAGCGACACCGCCGGCGGGGGGGTCGCGGATCCGGTCGACGAAGCTGTCGATCTCCTCACCCGGTTCGGGTTCACCGAGTACGAGGCGAAGTGTTTCGTCGCGCTGGTCCGCCTCGACGACGGAACCGCACGGGAGATCAGCGACCTCGCCGAGGTGCCCCGCGCCAGGGTGTACGACTGCGTCGACGCGCTCAACGAGGCCGGGTTCGTCGACGTCCAGGGGTCGAGTCCCAAGCGGTACCGCGGCGTCGCTCCCGACGTGGCCGTCGCGGCGATCGAACGCGAGTTCAGGGGTGACCTCGACCGTCTGGAGACGCTCCTCCCGGAACTGCAGACCTCGCCGGACACCTCCGAGCAAGGCGACGTGTGGGTGATGGAAGGCCTCGACGCGGTCGGCGAACGACTCACGAGCATGGTCGAGGACGCCGACGAACGGATCGTGATGGCCGTCGCGACGGAGAGCCTCCTGACGACCGACCTCCCGACGGCGCTCGCACGGGCCGTCGACCGGGGAGTCGACGTGACCGTCGGCTCTCCCGGCGAACCGATCCGCGATGAGATAGCGGCCGTCGCTCCCGGCGCCCGGGTCGTCGAGACCTGGACCTGGTGGGAGGAGTTCCCCGTCAGGCCACGGGCGATGACGAGCGTCCTCCTCGTCGACGACGACGCTCTGTTCGTCAGTTCCGGTACGGACGCCCACCCCGGGGCTGACCGCCACCGGGCGGTGTGGACGGACAGCGACGGGACGCCCCTGGTGCCGATGATGCGGCCCCTGCTCACCAGGGCCGTCACCGGCGACGACCCGGTCCCGGGCTGAGCGGTCACTCCTCGAACAGTTCGACTGCGGTTCGGAGCGTCTCCTCGTCGTCCGCCTCTCGTACCGACTCGACGGCCGGATCGACCAGCGACGCGGTCAGGGACGCTCCCAGCGTCCGGACCGTCTCGCAGTGGTGGTCCGTGTGTGCGCCGGTGGCCGCCAGGCGGTCGACGGCGCGTCGGACCTCCCGGTCACGAATCCCGGCGGCCCGTTCCCGGATCCGTCGGACGACCGCCTCGCGATCACGGTGCCCGAACCCGGAGGTATGAGGACCGTCGGCAGTCGCGGCGTCGTCGGTCACGCCGATCCACCCCCGGTCGGGTCGACGCGCTGTCGCTCCGGGAGTGGCCCGTCGTACCCCTCGGGGACGTACGGGCAGAGCGGGTCACTGGCGAGGGGGTCGCCCGTGACCGCGTACGCTCGCGAGCGACTGCCGCCACAGAGCCGCCGGTACGGGCACGCCCCACACTTGCCGCCGAGCGCGTCCGAGTCCCGGAGTCGCTCGAAGAGGGGTGCGTTCCGGTAGCAGTCCACGAGGTCGTCGTCCCGGACGTTCCCGGCCGACTCCGGCAGGAACCCCGAGGGGTACACGTCGCCGACGTGACTGACGAACGCGAACCCGTCCCCGGCGGTGATCCCGCCGCCGCGCGGCGATGTCCCGTCGCGCTGTGCGCCGACGCGCCGGAAGTGTGGCGCCTCCGTCGTCTTGACCGCGAACGATTCGTCCTCGCGGACCTCGTGGAGCCACTCGGCGATCCGTTCGGCCCGGGCGGGCGAGACTGGATCCAGTGCCTCCCCGCGCCCGACCGGGACGAGGAAAAACACCGACCACAGCGTCGCGTCGAGGTCGGCGACCAGGTCGCGGACGGCGGGGAGGTGGTCGGCCGTCGCCGCACAGACGGTGGTGTTCACCTGGAGCGGGAGGCCGCGGTCGCGGGCCGCACGCGCTGCACGGAGCGTGTCGGCGAAACTGCCCGGTTCGCCGCGGAAGGCGTCGTGGGTCGCCAGCGACGCGCCGTCGAACGACAGGGCGAGGCGGCGCAAGCCCGCGTCGTCCAGGGCCGCGACGCGGTCGGCCGTCAGCGAGTTCGTGCCACTCGGGGTCAGCGTCATCCGGAGTCCGCGGTCGACGCCGTACTCGACCAGGTCCGTCAGGTCGTCGCGGACCAGGGGGTCGCCCCCCGAGAGCACGACGAGCTGGTCGTCGCCGAACCGGGCCGCCGCGTCCAGCAGTCGCTTGCCCTCCGCGGTCGACAGTTCGTCCGGGTGTCGCCCCGGCAGTGCGTCGGCGCGACAGTGTTCGCAGGCCAGTTCGCAGGCCTGGGTGACCTCCCAGACGAGCACGAGGGGGCGCCGAGCGGTGTCGACGTCCGGTCGCATCGTCACTCCACGTGGACCCGCGTCACGTGGCCGCCACAGCCACACTGTTCGACGTACTCGACCTCGATCCCGTCGAAGTGATCCGCCAGTGCGTCGTAGAGGTACGACTCGGGGTGGCCGTGGTCCCCGTGCGTGACGAGGTTGACGTGGTTGCCCGGTGCGGTGTGCTCGACGGCGGTCATCGCTCCCTCGACGACGAAGGTCCGGTCCTCGGCGTGGACGGGCTTCTCCAGGTTCGCCGACCAGGAGTTGTCGTGCATCTCGTCGGTGACGGCCGCGGCGTCGTCGTGACTGACCTCGCTCATGCTCGGAACTATGAGCGGGGACGTGGGGTGCCTGTCCCCGAACACGTTCGGGGGCGTGGCCCCGTGGGTCGCGATGGCGAACAGGCGGCGCCGTGGCCACTCGTGGTGGCCGCGGGGTGAACCGGAACGGCGGCGCCGCGCAGTCGCGGACCGTCCCGGGCGGAACTCAGCGCACGCCGCCCCTGGCCGCCCGTTCGCACTTGAAGCCACGGTCGAGCGGCGGGGGGGTCGCCGCCGAGAGGGGAAACGCGTTTTACCCGTCGTGCGTATGAACCGCTATGACAGACCTCGGGGACTTCGAGGAGTTCGACGACGACGACGCGTCGACGGACGCGTCTGCCGACGACGCGGCGGTGGTCACGGAGACGGCGGACGACGCGACGCCGGACGACCCCGACGAGGAGTTCGAACCGCTGGACGTGACTCCCGTCGGCGTCGACAGGGGCATCGGGACCGTCGCCGTCTCGGAGGGCCTCCGGATCAGCGAGGAGGAAGGCGAGACGCGCCTGCGAGCGTACGTCACCGCCGAGAACCGCTCCGGGATCCGCATCGGATCGTACCTGATCGTCCCCTACCCCGACGGGGAACGACTGTTCTGCCGGATCACGGCCCTGGAGTACGCACAGGAGTTTCGCTCCGACGACGCCACCGAGATTCACGCCCGGCGGGCGATGCGCCGCGAGGGCATCGACGAGGCCGACTTCAAGTTCATGGCGGAACTGGAACCGCTGGCGGTCGTCCACGGCGACGAGGAGCTCTCCCGCCGGATGCCCGACCGCGTGCCCAAACCGGAGGCGGTCGTCCGCGAGGCGACCGACGACGCCGAGATCAAGACCGGGCTGAAGATTCCCGAGGACGGCGTGTTCCTCGGCCACCTCTCCGTGGGCGGCCAGAAGGTCCGCACCGCCGCGGAACCGCCGACCATCGACTACCGACTGAAAGACGACTACGGGGACGGCGACCCACTCGTCTTCCGCCACACGCTCGTCGCGGGCGGGACCGGGTCGGGGAAGACCCACGCCTCGAAGAACGTCCTCCGGCAGTACCTCGGACGGACCTACCGGATGGGCGACGGTCGGAGCCCGGAACTCGCCGTCGTGCAGTTCGACCCGCAGGACGAGTACGCCCAGATGCACGACGACAACCCCGACCTGGACCAGGAGTTCGCGCGTCGCTGTGACCGCGAGGGCGTCGAGTACGGCGGCTTCGACGACACGAAGGCGTTCGTCCCGAATGTGGGCTCGGCGACGTACGCCGCCGACCACCACCGCGCCGAACAGGTTTCGTTTACCCTCCCGTTCTCGATGGTGCGGTCGAACCCCTGGCTGGTCGCCGGCAGCGGCCTGAACGACAACCAGTACGGCGCCTTCACGAGCGTCCTCCTGCCGCGGTTCTTCCGGCAGTACGGCGACAACGGTACCTACCAGGGGTTCACGTCGTTCCTCGACGACCCCGCGCTGAAAGAGGAATTAGACGAGAGCGGCACCGTCCACGAGGCCACCTTCGACGCCATCAAGCGTCGCGTCCTCGGGTTCGGCCACGTGTTCGACCAGGACGCCAAACCCATCACGGACCTGATCCACGAGTTCGTCCGGCCGGGCGGGCTCACGACGGTCCCGACCTACCACATCAGCGACTCGCGGGCCACCGAGACGGTCGTCCTCGCCCTGGCGTCGCTGCTGGTCGACCAGAAACTGTCCAACGACCCGCGGTTCGGGCGCATCGAGGAGACGCCGCTGGTGCTGGGACTGGACGAGGCCCACACGTTCCTCACGGACGCCGAGAGCGTCCAGGCCCGGAAGGTCATCGGGAAGTTCGCCGACGCGGCCAAACAGGGCCGCAAAGAGCGCCTGGGACTGTTCCTGATCACGCAGGATCCACAGGACGTCGCCGACCCCGTGTTCAAACAGATCAACACCACCGTCGTCCTCAATCTCGGCGACGAGGACGCTATCAAGAGCGTCAACATCCCGTCGAACCTGGAGGGGAAGGTGCCGTACATGGAGAAGGGCCAGATGGTCGTCTACTCGCCGGACAACTCCGAACCGGTCGAACTGATCGGCCTCTCGAACTGTCTCACGAAACACGGTCGGGAGTGAAGCAGTAGCGGTGGCGGTGCGGTGGCGGTGGCGGTAGCGGTCCAGTCGAGCGTAGCACCCGGTCGCGAACGCAGTGAGCGACCGGCTTTTTTCATCGAAGTTTTTTGCGTGAGCGGTTCGCGCCGGTGGCGCGAACCCGAACGCAAAAAAGTTCGTTTAGAAGATATTGGCCCCCTGAAACACCGAAATTCCGTCCTCGGTGATCTCGTAGGGTTTCGTCTCCCGGGAGTGGTTCGCGTCCCGGATCTTCTGGATCTCGATGGCCAGTCGGGTCTCCCGGAAGTCCGAGGGGCGGACGTACTGGAGGATGAACACGGCGTCGGTGAGGTACTCGACGATGCCGTGGCGGGAGGTGTACGCCGAGTCCGCGTCGGCCTCGCTGGTCAGCATCC
>CAZIVN010000050.1:0-566 GCA_964542685.1 uncultured Halobacteriales archaeon | reverse complement strand
TTGCGCCGTCTCGCGCGGTCGTCGTACATCATCTCGAGCAGCGACACCGAGTCGAGCACCAGGCGGGTCGCGCCGAACTCCTCGATGAGGCGTGGGAGCTCGGAGCGGATCGACGTCAGCGAGTTGGCCATCTCGACGGGGTCGATGTCGACGACGGCCAGTTGCCCGCTCTGGGCGTACTCGTCGTAGTCCATCCCCTTCTCGGTGGCGCTGTTGACCACGCGCTCGCGGCTCTCCTCCAGCGTGATGAAGATCGCTCGCTCGCCGTTTACCAGCGCCTCGTGGAGGAACTGGAGGCCCAACGTCGTCTTGCCGGTCCCGGCCGACCCGATGGCGACCATCAGCGAGCGGTCGGGGACGCCGCCCTGGATCATCTCGTCCAACCCCTCGATGCCGAGGTCGACCCGCGGGAGGTCGGACTCGAACTCCGCCTCGTCGAAGTCGGCACCGCCGCCCATGCCGAACTCGCCGCCGGCACTGCCGCCCATGCCGAACTCGCCGCCCCCGCCACCGGTGTCGAACTCGCCGCCAGCACCGCCCATGTCGAACTCGCCGCCCCCGCCGCC
>CAZIVN010000049.1:0-12023 GCA_964542685.1 uncultured Halobacteriales archaeon | reverse complement strand
GCCGTCGACCGACGTACAACCTGAAGTGCCCGCACCGTGGAGGTACTGGCATGAGCGACGAGGCGCTCGACGACGTCGACAGGGCGATTCTGTACGCACTCCAGGAGGACGCCCGGAACTTCTCGTCGGGGGACATCGCGGAACGGACCGGGACCTCCGACAGCACCGTCCGCAAGCGGATCCAGCGACTCGAATCGGAGGGGCTGATCAAGGGGTACAGCGCCGAGGTCGACTACGAGAAGTCGGGCTACCCGCTGCGGATGTTGCTGTTCTGTACCGCGTCGATCCACGAACGGGGCGACCGCGTCGCCGAGATCCTCGAGATCGACGGCGTCGTCTCCGTTCAGGAACTGGTCACCGGCGACGGGAACCTCCTCGTGACGGCCGTCGGGGAGTCCGACAGCGACATCACGCCCGTCGCGGAGGCACTCCTCGAGATGGGCCTGACCGTGACGGACGAGGTGCTGGTCCGGAGCCACGAGATGACGCCGTTCGGCGGGTTCGCCCGCGACGAGCGGTCCGAGTCCGAGGACTAGAGCAGGACGCGCTCGACGTCCAGTCCGGTCGCGCGGCGGACGACCGCCCGGACGGGGTCCGTCGCGCCGGCCAGGTTGTCGGAGTCGCCGTCGAGGACGATCAGGGCCGCCCGTCTCCCGGGAGCGATCACGCCACAGTCCAGTCCGGCGACCTCGGCGCCGGCCGTCGTCGCCATCCGGAGGACCTCCCGGGCGGTCACGTCGAACCGCTTCGCGGTGACGGCCATCTCCCGGAACATCGACGGCGGGTTCAGCATGACGTTGTCCGTCCCCAGCGCGACGGTGGTGTGATCGAGCAGATCCCTGATCGGCGGCCGCCCGACGTCGAGGACGGCGTTTGCCCGCGGGCAGACCGCGACGGGGACGTCCTGGTCCGCGACCCGTTCGAGGTGCTCGCGTTCGGCGTGGACCATGTGGACCAGGAGGTCGGGGTCGTAGTCCAGCGCGGGGTGGATGTCCGTTGCGTCCGGTTCGCCGGCGTGGATGGCGAAGGGGACGTCGTGCTCGGCCGCTGCGGCCCGTTGCGCCGTGAAGTCGGCGTCGTTCGCGCCGCTGGCGCCGTACCCGTCGGCGACGTCGAGGACCGCGGCGTCGCCGCTGCCGAAGACGAACGGGTCGACGCCGGTCCCCTCGGCGGCCGCGCGGAGCGCGCGGGCGCCCTCCACGCCCGACTCCCGGAAGTCGAGCGTGGCGGCGGTTCCGGTCCGTCGCATAAAGTGGAGCGTCCGGCGCATCGCCGTCACGAGCTGTTCGCGGTCGGCGGCGGCCAGGCGGCGGTGTTTCATACGGTTTAGTTTCACTGTTTACCGGTGATCGCCCGTACGGTACCGGCGATCACCGGTAATAGATGAAACTAAACCGTATCAGACTGTCCGGTGGTGCGACGGCGTCCTCGAGGCCGAGGCCGACGGCCGCCTCCTTCGCGACGGCGTCCCCGAGGTGGGTGTGTGCGTTCACGAACGCCGGCAGGACGACGTTCGACGAGTCGGTCTCGGTCTCCTCGACAGCCTCGATGCGACCGTCCCCGACGACGACGCGCCCCGAGACCGGGTCGAACGACTCGCCGGCGAGAATCGTCCCCGCTATCGTCTCCATGGCGGCCGTGAGGGTGCCCGGCCGATATGGTTTTCTCTCCACCCTGCCCCGGTCGGTGGCGTCGTCGACCCCACCGGCGAGGCCGCCGTCGGAGCGCCGTCTGCCGTCCCTCGGTACCGACCCACACACTTCCGTTCACGATTATAACGTTCTATAATTTCACTCTTGACGAACAAATTGGTAGTTTAGATAGATTTAAGGAGCATTCCGTTCGTACTGTTGGCAAACACGACCGGTGACCGAGGGCGAGGTTTCGTCGCGGGCGTCGGTCGGAGACGAACGACACGATGACGGAGGACACTCGGCGGACGACCGTAGGACAGCTTCCGACCCCTGGCGGGACGACCTCGCGCGTGCCGGCGGTGCTGACGTGGCTCGCGTGGCTCCTGTGGGTCGCGAGTTGCGGCGTACTGGCACTGTACTGGGCGCGTGGGGACCCGTGGACCATGGCGGGCCTGGTCGCCGTCGACGGTCTGACCGTCGTGATGTGGGTGGCGGTCACGCTGTTCAGCGGCGTCGTCCACAGCTACTCGCGGCGGTACATGGCCGGGAGTCGAACCGTCGACCGCTTTTTCGGCCGCGTGTTCGCGTTCACGCTGGTCGTGATGGTCCTGGTGGCGGCCGACCACCTGCTCCTGTTCCTGGCGGCCTGGCTCGCGATGGGCCTCGTGATGGCCGGCCTCATCGGGCACGTCGACGGCTGGCCGCAGGCCCGGGCCGCGGGGTCGCTCGCGCGCCGGTACTTCCTCGCGAGTAGCGGCGTGCTCGCGGCGACGCTGGGGGCACTGTGGTGGCAGACGGGGGCGACGACGGTTTCGGGCGTCGCCGCCGCGGTCGGCCCCGGATCGGAGACGGTCCTGCTGGCCGCCGCGGGTGGGCTCCTGCTGGCGGCGATGATCCAGTCGGCGCTGCTTCCGTTCCACACCTGGCTCATGTCGTCGATGACGGCGCCGACGCCGGCCTCGGCGCTGATGCACGCCGGCTTCGTCAACGCCGGCGGTATCCTGCTGGTGCGGTTCGCGCCGGTCGTCACCGTCGACGCCCGGTTCCTGTTGCTCGTCGCCGTCGCCGGCGCGACGAGCGCACTGGGGGGCAAACTCCTCAAGACCGTCCGGACGGACGTCAAGACCGAACTCGGCTGCTCGACGGTCGGGCAGATGGGCTTCATGATCCTGCAGGCCGGCCTGGGCTTTTTCGCGGCCGCGGTCACGCACCTGATCCTCCACGGGTTCTACAAGGCCTACCAGTTCCTCGCCTCGGGGAGCCGGGTCGCACACGAGGCCCCGACGGAGCATGCGGACACGCCGCGCGCCGGACCCGTCGGCGTCGTCGTGATCCTGCTGACGGCCGTCGCCGGTGGCGCCCTGTTCGCCTGGCTCACCGGAAAGGGGACGAAGGTCGACGGCGGCCTCCTGCTGACGCTGCTGGTCGTCCTGACCGTGCTCCACGCGGCGCGCGAACTCGTCGCGGAAGCGGCGTTCCCGACCGCGGTCCGCTACGTGGCCATCCCGGTCGTCGCGCTGTCGGCTATCGGCGTCTACGCCGCGGTGTACGGCGCCGTCGCGGGACTGCTCTCGGGGCTCCCGGCGGTCGGGACGCCGGCGGACCTGTCGGTCGTCCACGGCGTCATCGCTGCGGCGTTCGTCCTGTCGTACGTCGGCATCGAACGCGGACTCTACCGGGTCAGCGACCGCCTGTACGTGACGCTGCTGAACGCCGCACACCAGCCGGCCGACACCCAACTGACGGCCACGGAGGAGTACAATGAGTACTGACGGAAGCGGCCCGGACGACACCGGCGGCGCACCGATTCCGAATCGTATCGACGCGGCGGCCGAGTCGGTCGGCGCGGCCTGGCCGCTCCACTCGTTCGTGACCGCCAACCCACTCGCCGGGTTCGAGGACCGGCCGTTCCACGAGGCCGTCGCCGACGCCGAACGGGTCCTCGGCGGCGACGGCTACCCCAGCGCCGACGTGTTCCGCCTGGCCTGGGACGAGGGCCGGATCGACCCCGAACTCCTGCGGGCCGAACTGGACGCCAGCGGGTACGACGCCGACCCCGAGGCGACCCTGGAGCGACTGGCGACCGACCGCGACGAGCGTTCGGACGCCGGCGCGACGACGACGGCGACCGACCGCGTCGACGCCGTCCTGACGAAGTGGCTGGCGGCGTTCCTGGACCAGGGCCTGGCCGAGTGGTCGATGCCGAACCGCGAGGATGGGTTCTACGACGCGTTCCGGAGCGTCGCCCGGTACGACGGCGAGATTCCGGACGCCGGAGCCGTCGCCGACCTGCCCGACGACCCGGTCGACGCCATCCGTGACCGCCTCGCCGGGGTCCCGGTCGAGCGGTGGGCGGCGACGTTCGAGGCCCACCTCGCGGCCCTGCCCGGGTGGACGGGGCTGCTCAAGCGCCGCGCCGATGACGGCGGCGCCTGGCAGTCGGCCTACCCCATCACGCTGTCCGGCTACCTCGCGGTCCGTCTGACCCTCGCCGACCTGTTCGACGCCCCCCTGGTGCCGGCGGAGACGGGCGCCGGCGGCGACGCGGGCGACGAGGACGACCTCCCGCTCCCGGAAGTCTGGCTGCGAGCGTGGGAGGCGACCTACCGCCGGGACCTCGTCGGGGCCGTCGCCGACGCGAGTGCGTCGCGCGACGACGCCGACGGTGGCCGCCCGGACGCCCAACTGGTGTTCTGTATCGACACGCGGTCGGAGATCGTCCGGCGCCACGTCGAGGCCGCCGGCGACTACGAGACCGGCGGGTTCGCCGGCTTCTTCGGGATTCCGATGCGCTACGAGGGGTACGAGTCGGACGTGACCGTCGACGCGTGTCCGCCGATCCTCGACGCCCGGCACCGGATCGCGGACCGCCCGACTGCGGAGGGCTACGAGCGTTCGGCCTTCGACCGCTGGGGGGCCGTGGCGGAACGCACCGACCGCGCCGTCGAGCGTCTCAAGTCGAACGCGGCGACGGCGTTCAGTTACGTCGAGAGCACCGGCGTCGGCTACGGCGCCGCACTGGCCGCCAGGACGCTCCTGCCCGGGCGTGTGTACGACCTGTTCGAGGCCGCCGACGACCGGGTTCCCGACGACCACGAGGTCTGTGCCCCCGCGCTCGACCACGACCCCGAGGCCGACACGGACCTGCCCGCGGGGCTCACACACGAGGAACGCGTCGAGTACGCCGCGGCGGCGTTCGAGCAGATGGGCTGGGAGGCGTTCGCCCGCGTCGTGGCGTTCGTCGGCCACGCCAGCCAGACCGCGAACAACCCGTTCGACTCCAGCCTCGACTGTGGCGCCTGCGCCGGCAACCCCGGCGGTCCGAGCGCACGCGTCCTCGCGGCGATCTGTAACGAGGCGGCAGTCAGGGAGTCGCTCCGCGAGCGCGGCGTCGAGATTCCCGACGACACCGTCTTCGTCGCCGGGGAACACAACACGACGACCGACGAGGTCGAACTGTACGACGAGGCCGTCCCCGAGAGCCACGCCGCGGACCTCGACCGGCTCCGGTCGGACCTGGAGACCGCCCGCGCCGGCGCCGCCGCGGAACGCGCCGGCGACATGGGGGCCGCCCCCGAGACGGGCGTTCGCGAGACCGAACGGCGCGCCGCCGACTGGGCGGAGACCCGCCCCGAGTGGGGTCTGGCCGGCAACGCCGCGTTCGTGGTCGGCCCGCGGGACCTCACTGCCGACCTCGACCTGGACGGCAGATCCTTCCTCCACTCCTACGACTGGACGACCGACCCCGACGGCGACGCTCTGGAAGCCATCATGGCCGGGCCGATGGTCGTCACCCAGTGGATCAACACCCAGTACTACTTCGCGACGGTCGACACGGCGGCCTACGGCAGCGGGTCGAAGGTGACCCAGAACCCGGTCGGCAACGTCGGCGTCTACCAGGGCAACGGGGGCGACCTGCTGACCGGCCTCCCGCTGCAGTCCGTGGCGGCCGCCGCCGACGAACCGTACCACCAGCCACTCCGGCTCTCGACGGTCCTCCACGCGCCCGTCGAGCGCGTGACGGAGATCCTCTCGGCCCACACCGACCTGACCGAACTGCTGGACAACGGCTGGCTCTCGCTGACCGTCGTCGACCCCACCCAGGACCACCGCGCGTTCCACTACGCCGGCGACCTGGAGTGGGCACCGTTTGCCGAGCGGATCGACACCTGGTCGGTGTCCGCACCCGTGCCGACCGCCGGCGACGACTGACGACCGTCCCACCCGGAGTTCTTTGACGAGCCCCCCCGAACGCCGACGCATGCCAGGGATCCTGACCGAGGAGACCGCCGCGTACCTCGCCGAGACCCGACCGCCGGCCGACGAACTGGTCGCGGAGATGGAGGCCCACGCCGAACGGGACGGGGTTCCCATCGCGGACCGGTCGGTCGCCCACCTGCAGGCCATCCTCGCGCGAGCGATCGACGCCGACCGCGTCCTGGAGTTCGGGACCGCCATCGGCTACTCGACGCTGCACGTCGCCCGCACGGGGACGGAGGTGGTCACGATGGACGTCGACGAGGAGCGAATCGCCGCCGCCGAACGATACCTGGAGCGGGCCGGCGTCCGGGACCGCGTCGAGATTCACCACGCCCCCGCACTGGCGGTGCTCGACGACCTCTCGGGGCCGTTCGACGTCGCCTTCCTCGACGCGGTGAAAGGCGAGTACGAGCAGTACCTGGAGCGGACCCTGCCGATGATCCCGGTCGGTGGCCTCGTCGTGGCGGACAACCTGCTGTGGAGCGGGCACGTGCCGGCCGACGACGCGGACGTCCCCGAGAGCCGTCGGGAGTCGACCGCGGCGCTGCGTGCGTTCAACGAGCGGTTCGTTGGCCACGACCAGTTGGACGCCATCGTCAGTCCGCTGGGCGACGGCACCGGCATCGCGACGAAGGTGGACTGATACGGTTTCGTTTCATCTATCACCGGTGATCACCGGTCCCGTACGGCTACTCACCGGTAAACAGTGAAACGAAACCGTATGACGGCTGCCGCCCTCGCGGCGTCCGTGACGGGCTAACACTGAATCGGCTCTTTCACCTTCGAGGAGAGGTTTATGGACGGGGTCCGAAGAGGGAGTATGGACAGTCCCCGACTGATCGCCCTCCTGGTCGCGCCCGTCGCGAGCGCGCTCGGCAGCCTGAGGAGCTGGTCGTCGCTCCGGCGCGCCGCCGGACTGGCGAGCGGCTCGGTGCGGGCCGTCGCGTTCTGGGCCGCGGTGAGTCTCCCGTTCGTCCACGCGGCGCTGCTGGTGCGTGGCCTCGACTCGACGGCCGACCTGCTGGCGGTCGCGGTCCTCCTCGGCGCGAACCTCCTCGCGCTCCTCGTCGGCCACGGGTACGGGTCGCGGTAGGTCCACCGCCGACACTCTGTGCGTTCCGACCCGTCCCGCCGACTCCGAGTTTATCCCTCCTGGGCACGTGGTGTCGGCATGGAGACACACGAGGCGACGTTCGAGATCGACTCGCGAAGCGACGCCGACGCCGCCCAGCGGGTCCTGGAGCAGCTGTACGACACCGTCCGCGAGGAGTCCCGGGCGGTCAGAGTGGGATCGGACGACGCGACCGCGCTGATCGCGGAGTTCGAGACCCTCCGGGACGCGGCCCGGTCGCCGGCCGCCGGGACGCTGACCGTCACCTACGAGCGGTCCGACGACGACCTCGAGTGACCCCGGACCGTCCGAGGTCGCGGGTCAGAGTTTCCGGAACACGCGGACGACGTCGCGGGGCCCGGGCTCGTGGACCAGCTGTGCCAGCCCGCGCTCCGAGAACACCGACTTCCAGTCCCGGTGGTACAGCGGGACGTCCTCGTCGACGGTGCTCACCGCCTCGGTCCGGCCCCGGCGCGGGCTGTTGCCCTCGTTCTCGGCGGTGATCAGGAGGTCGTCGGTGACCCGCACCAGTTCGTCGAACACCCAGGCGTTGTCCGGGTGGACGTGCTGGAGGGTCTCGACGGAGTAGACGACGTCGAAGGTCCCGTCGTCCACCTCGGGGAGGACGTCCTCGATGGCGCCGACGTGGAAACTGCCGGTCTCGGCCAGGCGAGGGTAGTAGTCGGCCATGGCGTCGAACGACGCGTCGTTGATGTCGACGCCGGTGAGGTTCTCGTAGCCGGCCGACAGCAGGTGTGCCAGGTGGCGCCCGGAACTGCACCCGATCTCGAGTACCGGGGCCTCCTCGCGGACGTACTGGTCGAACACGGCCGCGAGCGTCTCGCTCACGTCGTTGGGCCCGATCTCGGCGTAGTACTCCGGAGAGAACTCCTCGGAGCGGTCGGCCCACCGGCGGTGGACGTCCTCGGGATTCATAGCGGTGAGAACGTGGCCGAGCGGTATAGGCTCCGCGCACTGGCGGCGCGAGGCCGACGGCCGTCGGTCCCCGTCGGTCACTCATCGCCGGCGTCTGCCGAGTACCACCGTCGTCACGAACGGCGCCACGCCGCGGACGACCGGTGACCGTGGCCGTCCACCGACGCGCACGCCGTTCGTTTCACACACAAAACGTTATTACCGACGACAACGCGGGGTAGTAGTGGGGGGACGTACGTGACATCACTGCTCGAAACACGGCCGCGAAAGGCCTACGCGCTTGAGTACAATCTCGTCATCGTGCCGAAACGACGCGAGCCTGCGCTCTCGGAGCCACGCGTCGCCGAGATCCGGGACGTGATCGAGGGCATCGTCGACGAACACGGCTGTACGGTCAGACGGATCACCTGGGAACCGGACCACCTGCACCTGCGCTTTGGCGCCGAACCCGGCACCGACCTGCCGACGTTCATCAACGCCGCCAAGACCACCACCTCGCGACGGCTCCGGACCGAGTTCCCCGACATCGGTGACCGCTACGAGAAGGGGTTCTGGGAGCCCGGCTACGTCATCGGATCGGTGGACCGGGCACCGCTTGACGAACTGGTCTCCTACGCCGAGGAGCGGTACGCCTGGCCCGCAAACGACTGATTCGGGGTGTCGTGACCGCCCGTCGCCGACAGCCATAGCGTGCCGAGTAGCGGCGACGATGGCGGACGAGAGTCCGTCCGAACTGCACGGGACGACCCCGGTACCGGGGGACAGAACCGGGGTCGACCGCACGTCTGGCCCGTCCACCGGACCCGGGGCACTTCGAAATCCTTTTCCTGTCGATCCTCCCACTGTCGGGTGGCGCCGCCTTAGCTCAGACTGGGAGAGCACTCGACTGAAGATCGAGCTGTCCCCGGTTCAAATCCGGGAGGCGGCACTGCTGCTGCGAACACCGACGACGAGCGCAGCGAGTCGTCCGTGCGCGGCGGAACCAGACAACGGACGGATTCGAACCCTGGAAGACGAACGGTGTGAGTCTTGCTCCGGGTCGTACTCCGGCGGCGGGCGTCACGGGTGGGCCGCTACTGCGAGCCGGCCTTCTCCGTGACGCGGAAACTCTCGGGCGGGTTCAGGATGCCGCCGACGGTGCCCATCGAGTGGACGACGGTCACGACGGGTGCGAGCGGGACCGCGAGCGCCCACGTTCGTTTTCCGGAGCCGTAGTAGAGCACGCCCCGCAGGTACCAGAACAGGGTGAAGAGGGCGAGCAGGAGCGAGGCGAGCGCGAAGGCTGACCCGCCGGCGAACCCGACTCCGAACAGCGAGAGCGGGACGACGACGACGGTCACGACGGGTGCGAGCGCCCACGCGAAGTTCCGGACACGGGTGAGCACCTGGTAGGAGAGCGGGAGTTCGGTGGCGGCCTCCAGATTGCCCGCTGCCCACCGACGGCGCTGGTGGGCGATCTCCCCCAGCGACGGCGGCGCCTCGTTGCGGCAGGTCGCGGTCGCGAGTTCGAACGTGAGGTCCTCCAGGCACTGGGCGGCCGCCCAGACGAACGCGGTGTCCTCGACGAGCGTCTCGCGGTCCCAGGTCACCTCGTCCTCGACGCTCCGGCGGACCGCGATGCCGCCGCCCCAGGCGAACAGGGGGATCGAGAGGCGCGCGAACGCCCGCTGTTCGATCTGGACGCCCATCCGGTAGACGTCGGCGAGAGACGAGAGCAGCGATCCGGTGTGACGGGGCTGCTCGCGAAGTTGCACCACGTCGGCGTCGGGGAGACCCTCGAAGGCGGTGAGGTGGCTGTCCTCGTCGAGGTAGAGGACGAACTCGCGGTCGGGGGCCAGGGTGCGCCGGGCCCACTCGATGGCCCGACCCTTGCGGACGGCCGTACACGAGAACTCGTCGGGGACGACGTGGACGGCCGCGCCCTCGACGGCGACGTCGGTTTCGGCCACGACGCGGACGTCGTCGAACCCGTCGGGCAGGGCGTCGACGGTGGCCTGGACGACCGAGGCGGCGTCGACCGTCAGGATGCGCACCTGGACGTCCTCCGGCCCGTGGACGGGGTCGGGCGACTCGTAGCCCGCGCCGACGACGTAGGTGAGCACGACCCACAGCAGGGCCGTCGCGGTGAACACGGCCGTCGTGCCCCACAGCACGAGTTCGACCGTCCCGCGCCAGTAGGGGACCGCGGGGACGAGTGAGGGCAGGGCCGCCGTGACGGCGCTCGCGAGCAGTACCAGGCTGATGCCGACCAGGGTGACGCGCTCGGGGTTCATGTGTCTCACACCCGGAACTCCACACCTTTCAACCGGATCGGCCCTCAGACGGTCTTGCGGCCGATTTCGGGCCGTTCACCCGGAGTTAACGGAGATCAACGCGGACCAAACGGGGTTGCACGGTGCGGGTCGAGAGCGCCGGTCCGGACGGGCGGAACTCGCTCGGTGCGTGGTGGCCCGCGCGACCGAGCGTCGCACGTGGTCCCCCGTTCCCCCGGCCGAACCCCCACCACAGACGGAGCGCCGAACTTGAACACGTCCGGAATCGGTACTAAATATTTAGACTTCTATCGCTCGCTTTGCATTCGAGACAGCTAGCTATCGTTCCTACGGAGGTGGGAGAGAATACTTCGCATAGAGTCGAACCATGACGACTCGACACGACACCACCGATCACGGTGGCACGGACGCACAGCACCGAATTCCCGACGGGATCGTCGGCCTCCAGGTCGACGACGGCGACCTGGTCATCTACGACCGGGAGAACCACAGCAGCTGGATCCAGTCGGACGAGACGCTCTCGCTGACCGAACTGCGGTGACGGGACGATGCGCCGAACCACGATTCTCACGGCACTGCTTCTCGTCACCTCGCTGGTGACGGCAGGCACGACGGTCGGGGCCGCCCACCCGGGCGCTCCCGGTGGTGCCGTGGACGCGTCGGTGGGTACCGCCGACCAACTGGACGGTGGGAGTCCCACGCCCGCGTCGGTCGCACCTGGCACGGCCAACGACACGGAGTCCCGGATCTACTACGACCCCGGTTCCGAGCCCTGCTTCGAATTCGACGGGTACACCGTCGAACGCGTCGACGCCGACGAGGTCGACACCCCCCTCGACGGTGGCGAGGACGGCGAGGTCTGCATGTACGTCCGGGAGGACGTCCCGGACGAGGAAAACAACGAATCCGCCGCCAAAGAGCAGACGGAAGCAGAGCAGTCCGAGGACGATGAAGAGGCACAGGAAACGCTCTTGGTTGGCACGTTCACCTACCAGGGTCAACTCGAAAAGTTGGGTAGTCTCGTCCAGAGCAGCTACGGCCAGTACGTCCCCGACCCCGAGTCAACCGACGGAAAGCACACGGAAGAAGAGCAGTCCGAACACGAGGAAGAAGAGCAGAGCGAAAAAGAGCAGTCCGGGTCCGAGGAAAGAGAAGAGCAGAGCGAAAAAGAGCAGTCCGAATCGGAGGAGGACGACGACTCCGGCGAGGAGACCGAATCCGACGACGGCGAGGGCGAGCAACACTCCGACCCCGAGCGAAAGCGGTTCTACAACGACCCACCCGCGGACCGGCCGTGCGAGGACATTCGCGGCTACACCGCCAAGCGCATCGACGCGGACGAGGCCGACACGGACTGGTCGGACGGTGGCGAGGACGGGAAGGTCTGCGTCTACATCCCGAACGAACAACTCGAGGATCCGGACGACGACAACTCCAGCGAGGAAGAGCAGACCGAAGCCGACGACGGTGCGGACAATGAAACCGCCGACACCGAACGGAAGCGGTTCTACAACGATCCGCCCGCCGACCGCCCGTGTGAAGATATCCCCGGCTACACTGCCAAGCGCATCGACGCGGACGAGGCCGACACGGACTGGTCGGACGGTGGCGAGGACGGGAAGGTCTGCGTCTACATCCCGAACGAACAACTGGAGGATTCGGACGACGACTCGTCCGGTGAGGAATCCACCGAGAAAGAGCAGACGGAGAAAGAAGAAGAGGAGCAGTCCGAGAAAGAGGAGGAACAGTCCGAGGAAGAGGAGCAGTCCGAGGAAGAGGAGGAACAGTCCGAGGAAGAAGAGGAGCAGA
>CAZIVN010000048.1:0-12073 GCA_964542685.1 uncultured Halobacteriales archaeon | reverse complement strand
GCCAGTCGGTGTCGACGAGGTCGGCGTCCAGCCAGCCGGCGACCTCGCCGGCGTTGCCGACCGTCGCCGACAGCGCGACGACCTGGAGGTCGGGGTTCAGCGAGCGCAGTTTCGCCAGGGTCACTTCGAGCGTGGGCCCGCGCTGTGGGTCGTCGGCCAGGTGGACCTCGTCGGCGACGACGCAGTCCAGGTCCTCCAGCCACGGCGCGCCGTTGCGGACCAGCGAGTCGACCTTCTCGCTGGTGGCGACGATCACGTCGTTGGCGCCCAGCCACTCGCCGCTGTCCTCGTAGTTGCCGGTCGACAGTCCGACCGAGAGGCCCAGTTCCGACAGCTCCTCGAACTCGGCCTGCTTCTCGCTGGCGAGTGCGCGCAGGGGGACGATGTACAGCGCCGTGCCGCCGCCGTCGACGGCCGACAGCATCGCGAGTTCCGCGATCAGCGTCTTGCCGCTCGCGGTCGGGACGCTGGCGACGACGCTGTCGCCCTCGGTGACGCCGGCCTCGACGGCGGCGGCCTGGGGTGGGTACAGCTCCTCGATGCCCTCGGCGGCGAACTGCTCGGCAGCCCCGGCCGGGAGTCCCGGCACGTCCCCGACGTTCATCGTCACGGAGTAGTGGGTCGTCCGGGTTTAAACCCTCGTTCCGCTCGGCCGCTGGAGCGGCCTCGTCGACCGACCGGAGCGGGTCACTCGCTCCGGAACCCCTAAACGAGTCGTCGGCCTACACTCCACGTGGCCAAACCGCTTCGCTTCCGGCACTCGACCGAGTCCTGGTCGGACGGGCGCGTCCGCGGGGCGTTGCTCGCCGACCTCGACGCGAACATCGGCGCGCGGATGGTCGACCCGCAGTTCCCACTGCCCGAGGAGTGGGACCACTGCCGCTTCGAGATGGACAACGGCGACGTCGCGCTGTTCGCCTGGAACGACGAGGGCGCCTACTGGATGGGCAACACGGAGACGCCCGAGGTGTTGTGGCGCACCGACAAGTTCGGGTGGAACGAGGTTCCCTACCCCATCGCGCGGTGGGCACAGCGCGAACTGCTCGCCGACCTCGCTGAGGCGGACCCGTGGCTCGCCGCGTACGACCACGTCTCGTGGTTCTTCCTGCCGGTGTTCAGTTCGAAGGACGGCCGCGAGACGACCCGCGAGTTCTTCCGGGACCACGCCGCCGGGTTCCCCGACGCGACCCGCGAGGAGGCCCTGGCGTTCTACGACGACTTCCTGTCGACGGGCGTCCTCGACGACTACCGCGAGGAGATGGCCGGCAAACTCGGCACCAGCGAGTACCTGGACCCCGTCCGGATGGCCGCGGCGATGTCGGAGTTCACCGCCGCGAAGGTGCTCCACGACGCCGGCTACGACGTCGTCCCGGAGATCGAGGTGACGACCGGGCACAACCTGGACTTCCGGGCCGAACGGGACGGGACCGCGACGCTCGTCGAGGTGACCCGCCCGCTACCGCCCGAGGAACGGTCGGCGGGGACCCCCGTCGCGGCGGTGCGAGACACCGCCCAGACGAAGACGTCGGGCCAGCTCAGCGAGCACGGCGGCGGCGCGACGCTGTTCGTCGACTGCTCGTCGTTCCGGGACGACGAGTGGGCGGCCGTCCGCGGGGAGCGCCCGG
Source organism: uncultured Halobacteriales archaeon (assembly GCA_964542685.1). Taxonomy (GTDB): domain Archaea; phylum Halobacteriota; class Halobacteria; order Halobacteriales; family Natrialbaceae; genus CAZIVN01. The sequence continues at coordinate 10,448 of CAZIVN010000048.1, read as the reverse complement.
AGGTCCACCACCGCCCGGCGGTGGTGTTCCGCGCCCGCCCGTCCGGTCGGATCGAGGCCTACGCGAAGGGGTCGGTGCCGCTGGACCTGGACGCTGCCGTCGAGTGGGTCGACCGCTGACTGCCGAACCAGTGGCCGTTCAGAAGGAGAGCCGTTCGGGACCGTCCTGTCCACCCGGCGGCGTCGGGTCGCGGTCGCTGTACCCCTTCCGTCCGATGGCGTCGTCGCCGACGCCGGTCAGCACGGCGAAGCGCGCGTCCTCTGGGTGTTCGAACGTCTCGGTTTCCAGGGGTTCCAGTGCGTCTTCGACCGTCGCCGCCCCCAGGGGACACTCCAGTTCGCGGTCGCCGAGTCGGTCCGCCAGGTCCTCCGTCGTCAGTGGGTAGTCGAGGTCGTCGATGCGGTCGCCCGTGCCGTTCAGTAGCATACACCAACCCAAATGAACGATCATCATAAATCCTCGCTACAAGGGTCTTTCTACACCTTATACACCCCCAAGCTGCCACGCACCGACCGTTTCGTCACGGACTTCAGTCCGGGGCCCGTTCGACCGCCCGTGCCATACGCGGACCTGCACGTCCACACCACGAGATCGGACGGGCAACTCACCCTGGAGACGTTGCCGGCCGCCGCCGAACGGGCGGGCGTCGCAGTCACGACCGTGACCGACCACGACCGCCTCCACCCGGAGCTGGACGCGCCCGTCGTCGAGCGCGACGGCGTCCGGATCGTCAACGGCGTCGAACTGCGCGTCCAGGCCGACGGCCAGCGACTGGACCTCCTGGGCTACGGCGTCGACCCCGACCGCGCCGACGAGTTGCGCGCGGAGTGTGACCGCCTCCAGCGCGACCGTATCGAGCGCGCCCGAGCCATCGCCGAGGGCGTCGAGGACCGACTCGGGATCGACCTCGACCTCGCGTACGAACCGGGGATCGGGCGACCGCACGTCGCCCGTGGGATCGACGCCAGTCCGGAGACGGACCTCGACTACCGCGACGCCTTCGCCGAACTCATCGGCGACGACGGTCCCTGCTACGTCCCGCGGGACGTCCCGTCGTTCGAGGAGGGCCTGTCCCTGCTCCGCGAGGCCTGTGGCGTGGTGTCGCTCGCCCACCCGCTTCGCTACGGCGACCCGGCCGCCGCCCTGGAACTGGCGGCCGACTGCGACGCCGTCGAGGGACCGTACCCGTACGAGCGGGCCGTCGACGAGACGCTCGTCTCGGAGACGGTCGAGCGCCACGACCTGCTCGTCACCGGTGGGAGCGACGCCCACGACGACCGCCTCGGCCTGGCTGGCCTCTCCGAGCCGGCGTTCGAGCGCCTCGCAGCCCACCTCTGATACGGTTTCGTCTCGTCCCGGCGCGTACCGGGACCGTACCGGTGCTGACCGGGACACGCGGTGACGGAACGGTACGACCGTCCACGGAGCGCAGGGTTCAATGGCCGTCGTCCCGTACCGGTCGTCATGAAGTGTCACTACTGCGACCGGGACGCTACCGTCGCCGCCGAGTCCTCCGGCGTCACGGTCGGGCTCTGTGACGACCACTTCCGGGAGCGCCTGGAGGAACTCGCGGAGTCCGAAGAACTCGAACGCCTGGAGGAGCAGATCGACGTCGACCGCCCCGAGTGACTGCCGCTCTCCGGTCGCCGCGGTCGTCGAGCGGTCGTTCACGTCGCGGCGACCGTCCCTCGCCCATTTTTGTCGTCGCCGACCGAACCACCGCCCATGCGAAAACGATCTCTCGACGAGATGGACGACCGCATGGGCCCGGCCGACACGATTCGCCCGCTCACGGACGCCCTGGGGTTGGCGAACGCGGCGATGAACTACTACGAACTCGCACCCGGCGACAGCTTCGCGTACGGGTTTCACGCCCACGCCGAACAGGAGGAGGTGTTCTACGTCCAGTCCGGGACGGTGACCTTCGAGACGGCGGACGGCGACGTCGAGGTCGGCCCCGGGGAACTCGTCCGGTTCGGTCCCGGCGAGTACCAGCGTGGGATCAACGAGGGGAACGAGCGGGTGTCGGCACTGGCCATCGGCGCGCCCCAGGAGGCCGGCGAGACGGAAATCCTCCGGGAGTGCCCCGACTGCGGGATCCGGACCCCACACGGGATCGCGCTCACCGACGACCACGACGCGGTCGTGACCCGCTGTGAGGAGTGTGGTGCCGAGACGGCCCGGTTCACCTGAGGAGCGTGCCCGTTCGAATCACCTCGACGACGGTAGATATTTGTAGTCACAGAGATAATTTTTGAACGAAGATGACGTATCCAAGCCGCTACGGCGCGGCCAACCGGAGCCATCGCTCGCAGTTCTACCTGGTGCTGGTGGCGACGTTCGTCCTCGCGCTCGTCGTCGGCGGTTTCTTCGTGGTCCTCGCGAGCCGTAGCGGTGCGATGCCGTTCTGAGCGGCGCTCCTCCGGACGGAGCCGTCTCCGGCACCGGCAGCACCTGCCGCCCAGGCGTCGCTTTTACCCTGGCGTGCGGAACTCCGACCATGGCCGATCGCTTCCGCTCGTTCGAGGACCTGCGAGACGCGCTCGCGACGGCGACGTTCGACCGTCCGCCGGCGTTCGTCTGCAACGCTCACATCACCGGACTGGGCGTCGCGCGAGCGCTCGCGAGCGCCGACGTCCCGGTCGTCGCACTGGACAGAACCGACGAGGGGGTCGCACACGCCTCCGACGCCGTGACCGTCGCCGGCGAGGTGACCTATCCGCTGGACGACCGCGACGGGTTCCGCGACGACCTCGAGACGCTGGCCGGTGTCGTCGAGGGCGACCCCGTCCTGTTCGCCTGCATGGACGAGTGGGTCCACGCTGCCCGGGAGACGCGTCCCGAAGGCGTCTCCCTCCCGTTCGCGGCGGACGCCGTCGAGACGGTCCTGGACAAGGAGTCGCTGTACGCCATCGCGACTGACCTGGGGGTGCCGATCCCGGAGACGTACCGTCTCGCCGAAACCCGTGACGGCACCGATCCGACGCCGGGCGGCGTCGATCCGATCCCGGCACTGGACGCCGAGGCCGCCGCCGACCGGCTCGACTACCCGCTGGTCTGCAAGCCGGCGCGCAAGCGGGCCTTCGAGGAGGCAGTCGGGACGAACGTGCTCTCCGTCGAGGACCGCGAGGCGTTCGCCGAGGCCGTCGCGACGGCGACCGAAGCGGACGTCCGACTGATGGCCCAGGAGCGAATCGACGCAGTGCCAGGAGCCGACCGGTCGCTCGCTTCCTACGTCGCGCCGTCTGGCGATCCGTTGGCGGTCGTCGGCAACGCGCGCCGGCGCCACCCACGGCCCTTCGGTACTTCCTGTGTCGTCGAACGGGTACGCGACCCCGACCTCCGCGAGCGGGCGCTGTCGGTACTGTCCGAGACGGACTATTACGGGATCAGCGAGGCCGAGTTCGTGCGCGACCCCGAGCGCGACGAGTACGTCCTGCTGGACGTCAACACCCGTCCCTGGAAGTGGATCGCGATGCCGGTCGCGGCGGGGGCGAACCTCCCGCTTGCGGCCTACCGGGACGCTGTCGGCGCCGCCAGCGATGGCGAGCGGTCACCGGCCCCGGACCGCGAGGACGTGCGCTGGCTGTCGACGCGGGACTACCTGGCGTCGCTGACGGCGGGCGTTCCCGACCTCCTCTCGGAGCAGTCCTGGCGGTCGCTGGCGACCGGCGGCGATACCGACCTGGTCCCGGCGGTGTACGACCCCGCGGATCCCGGTCCGATCGCACGACTGCTCCGGACGGAGTTCGGCGACGAGGCGTACTACTGCTCCTGTTGAACGGCGACGTAACTGGACGGCCGTGGAGCGGCCACGCCCCGGCGGTCGGGCGCGGCCGATAGCGAACAGGTGACGCTGCGGACCGTCCGCCGGCGGTCCGTCCACCCGCAGCGGCGCGTCACGCGACCGCGCCCCGCCGCGGGGCCAAACTCAGAGCACGCTCGCGCTGGCCGCCCGTTCGTTCTTGAACCCGCGGTTCGGGAGTACCGGACGCTTCGACCGCTATCGGTCCCGAGTACCCCGTGGAACGGTAAGCGAGGGGTATGACCGACGACCGACTGCACCTCAACCTGTTCACGATGAACTCCGTCGAGCACGTCTCGCCGGGGACCTGGTCGTACCCCGGTGATCGGTCGGCGGCGTACACCGACCGGGAGTACTGGACGGAGGTCGCCCGTACCGCGGAACGGGGCGGGTTCGACGCCGTGTTCTTCGCCGACGTCCGGGGGCTGTACGACGTGTACGGCGACGACCGGCAGGCGGCGGTTCGCAACGCGATTCAGACGCCGGCCAACGACCCGGCGTACGTCGTCCCGGCGATGGCGGAGGTCACCGACCACCTCGGGTTCGCCGTCACGCGGTCGACGTCCTACACACACCCCTACCAGCTGGCGCGGGAGCTGTCGACGCTCGACCACGTGACCGACGGTCGGCTGGCGTACAACGTCGTCACGTCCTTCCTGGCGTCCGCGGCGGAGAACCTCGGCCTCGACGAGCTGATGGACCGGCAAACGCGCTACGACCGCGCCGACGAGTTCATGGAGGTCTGTTACCGCCTGTGGGAGGACTCCTGGGACGAGGACGCGGTGGTGCGCGACGCCGACCGGCGCGTGTTCACCGAACCCGATGGCGTCGACCGGATCGACTTCGAGGGCGAGTACTTCGACGTGCCCGGGCCACACGGCTGTGAGCCGTCCCCCCAGCGGACGCCGGTCCTCTTCCAGGCCGGCGCCTCGGACCGCGGCCGGGAGTTCGCGGCCACGCACGCCGAGGCGGTGTTCTGTTCGTACCCGACGGAGGCGGGCGTCCGGGAGTACGTCGACGACCTGCGCTCGCGGGTCGCGGACGTGGGCCGGGACCCCGACTCGGTGGCCTTCTTCCCCGGCGTCGTCCCGGTCGTCGGCGAGACGGAGGCCGTCGCCGAGGCCAAGTACGAGAGTTACCGCGAGAACGTCGACGTCGAGGCCGTACTGACGCTGCTGTCTGGCTTCTTCGGGATGGACCTCTCGGACCTCGACCCCGACGAGACCGTCGAGCGCATCGAAACCGAGGCGATCCAGGGGGCCGTCGACGCCTTCACGAGTGCGGACCCCGACCGCGAGTGGACCGTTCGGGAGGTCGCGGGGTTCGCGGGCCTGGGGTCGACGTCGCCGGTCGTCGTCGGCACGCCCGAACAGGTCGCGGACGAACTGGAGCGGTGGTACCGCGAGGTCGGCGTCGACGGGTTCAACGTGAAGGAGGTCGTCCGGACCGGGAGCCTCGACGACTTCGTCGACCTCGTCGTCCCGGAACTGCGCGAGCGGGGACTCGTCCGGGAATCCTACGAGGGGACGACCCTGCGCGAGAACCTCCTGGGGCGGTCCGGACTGCCGGCTGACCACCCCGGCGCGTAGTCGGTGCGACGCGCTGGCGCCGGCGCCGTCTCACAGTGCCGCGCTCGCTCGCTCCAGTCGCGTCTCGAACGCCGTCTCGACCCACGCCGCGAGTTCGTCGGTCGGTTCGGGCGCCCCGGGCGCCCACAGGTCGAACGTCTGGGCGGTCAGCAGGAACGTGACGACGCGGTAGATCGGTCGTCGCTCGTCGTAGCCCGCGGGGAGGGAGCCGGCCACGTCCCGGTAGCCGTCGTACAGCGCCGTCCGGAGGCGCTCGCGGCGGGCGTCGTCCGCGTCGGCGACGTCGACGTGGTGACTCTCGCCGCGGGAAAGCGACAGCGCGGGGTCGCCGACGACGGCCGTCTCCCAGTCGAGCAGTCCCGGCGGTTCGTCCGGCGCGAGCAGGACGTTCCCGCGGTTCGGGTCCTCGTGGCAGAGCGTCGGGTCGAACCCAGCCAGCGCGTCCGCGGCGGCCGCCAGCAGCGCGTCGACACGGTCGGGAAACTCGGTGAACCGATCCGCGAAGTGCATCGCGGTCCGTTCCTCGAGCGTCGTCCGGAGGGCGTCGGGCCAGCCCGTCTCGACGAGGTCGAGTCCCTCGGCGTCGCCGCCGACGATCCGTCCGGGCGTCTCGAACCTCGTCTCGTGGAGCGCGGCGAGCGTCCGGCCGAGCGTGGCCACGAGGTCGACCCTCCCCTCGACGTCCGTCGCCCGCTGTCTCTCGAGCATCGACTCGCCGGATAGCGGCGCGGTGGCGACGTAGGGCGGGTCGCCCTCACCGTCGACCGCGAGCACTCGCGGCGCCCGGAGGCGGGCGTTCGCCCGGACGTACCGCGCCGCGGCGGCGTCCCGGACGACCCGGCGGGCGTCGCCGTCCGTCGCGGCCTTCAGGTACGCCCGCGAGGCGTCGGCGAAGGTGACTCGGACGGTGTGGTTGCCCGGGTGGTCCGCACCCTCCGGGACCGTCACCTCGGCGACCGTGCGGTTCGGGAAGGCGGCGGCGAGGGCGGCGTCGACGGCGTCGGTCACGGTCGGCCCTGGGTCGTCGTCGGGCAATACGTTTGGGGGCCCGTGGGAGGCTCTCAGACGCCCTCGTCGAGGTCCTCCAAGTGCTCGAAGACGTACTCCCGGTAGGCGACGGCCTTCTCGGCCGTCGTCTCGGCGTCGTGCTGGTCCTGGAGGTACAGCGCCTTCAGGTACTCCACGGCCAGGAGACAGAAGTACAGCGAGCCGCGGTCGTCGAGTCCGTCCGGCAGGGCCCTGACCGACGCGTACCCCTCCCGGAACGCGGCGCCCCGAGCGTCGCCGCCGTCGCCGCTCTGGATGGGAATCAGACTCCGCCAGCAGTCGTACTCCGGCGGCCCGACGAGCGCGTGTTCGACGTCGATGGCACAGGTCACTACCCCCTCGTCGACGGCGACGTGGTCGGGCAGGAGGTTGCCGTGACAGAGGACGGGCGGTCCTGGGTCGGCCAGGACCGCCGGCGCGCGCTCCAACCACTCGACGACGGCGTCGGCGACGTCGGCGTGGCCGACGGTCGCCAGGTACGTCCGGCGCTCCAGGAGCCGGGTCCGGAGCGCGCCGACCCAGTCACGGTGTGCGTCGACGGTCATCTCCCCGTCCGCGGTCGTCGCCGCGACGGGACCGTAGCCCTCGACGGCGTCCGCGGTCGCCGCGTGCAGGCGCGCCATCGCGGCGCCGATGGCACGGGCCGTCGCCTCGTCCTCGCCGCCTTCCGAAAGGCCGCCGCACCACGCCGCGACGAAGTGGTCGTCCCCGACCGCGAGGACCTCGGGCACGGGCAGGGGGGTCTCGTCGGCGACGTACCGCAGGACTGCGGCCTCGGTGGCCGGGTCGCCCCGCGGTCCGGTCGCGCGCTTGCAGACCGCCCGACGGCCGTCGACGGTCACCGCGTACGTCTCGTGGGGCGGAACCGCGTGGAGTCGTTCCTCGACCGCGAACTGGTCGTAGTGCTGTGCGAGTGCGTCGTGGACGGGGTCGCCGTCCGTCGCGGTGCGTTGCATGGTTCTCCGCCGCGTGCCGTGCGGCGGCCGGCGACAGCCCCGGTGACAGTCCCGCGGCTACCGCCGGAGAGAAGACACTGGTAGTAGTCCGTGATGGCTACTGAGTTTTTCGGTTCCGTGCGGGCACTACTCTCGTCGGCCCCCGGTTCGCTGCGCTCACACGTCCTCGCCTTGCTCCGCGGTTCGCCCTCCGGGCTCACCGCTTCGCATCGAGCGGACTCCTTCACTCCGTTCAGTCCTCCGTCTCGCCCTGTTCCACGGCTCCCTGGCGGTCGCCGTTTCACTTCGAGGGCTCGTTCGCTGCGCTCACTCCCCCTCGCCCTCCCAGTACCCGACGTCGTCCTCCCGACGGTAGAACCCGCTGACGTCCCGTTCGCCCTCGCCGCCGGGGGCGCTCCCGGCGAACACGCCGATCTTCTCGGAGTCGGGGTAGACGAGGACGTCGGGGTCGCGCATCGTCGACACCGCGAGGTACCGCAGGACGGCGTCCCCGTCGTTGACGACGCGGTGGGCCCCGCGCTCGTCGGCGGGCAGTGCGACGTAGTCGCCGGCGGTCAGGGGTCGCTCCTCGCCGTCGAGTCTGATCTGGCCGTCGCCCGCGAGGACGTAGATGGCCTCCTCGTTGCCGGTGTGGTAGTGGTACGGCCACGACCCCTCGCCCGGCGGCAGTTCGTACAGGCTGGCCCCGATCTCCTCGCCGCCGGCCGCGGCCGCGAGTTTCTTCCGCCGGACGTCCATCCCGCCCTCGTCGCGACGGGTCCACTCCATCTCGCTCTCGTTGACGATGGGCATGCTGGCTGCAGACGTGGCCGTCCGTGAAATCGTTGGGGGAAGACGGCTTCTCTCCTCGTGTGCTTCGCTCGGCTATCCATGGACGCGATGGTATCCTGCACAGTTCATCCCGGGTGGGAATGGAAGGGGCCGAGGGCTCGACGAGTTAGGCGACGCAAGCACCGCAGCCGAACGGAGTGAGGCGAGGCGCGCAGCGAGTCGTAACTCGTCGAGCGCGAGGGGGCTTCCAGAGTGGTCGTGTCGCCTGCGACATCGAGGTCGTAGTCTGGGTAACACGGACGCCGATCCCACCGATTTATCCGCCCGGTCGGCGAACTCGCACCCATGTACAAGCACGTCGCACTGCTCGTCCGGCAGGCAGGGATGAGCCACGAGGCGTTCGTCGACTACTGGCAGTCCAATCACACGCCCATCGCCCGCGACATCGAGGGCGTCGTGCGGTACCAGACCGTGTTGCCGACCGAACCGGACCACGCGGAGTTCGACGGTCTGGCCGAACTGTACTTCGAGGACCTCGACGACCTGCACGAAGCGCTCGGGAGCGAGGGGTCGCGGGACTACGACCCGACGCGGGAGGTCGCGGCGAAGGCCCGCGAGGACGTGGACAACTTCCTCGACGTGGAGCGCCGACCGCGGTTCATCGGCGAGGAGATCGTCCAGAAAGACGAGGTCGACGGCGACACCGACGGCCTGTACAAACACTCCGCGTTCCTCGTCCGGCAGGAGGGGATGAGCCACGAGGCGTTCGTCGACTACTGGCAGTCCAATCACACGCCCATCGCGCGGGAGATCGACGGCGTCGTGCGGTACGCGACGGTGTTGCCGACCGACCCCGAGAACGCCGAGTTCGACGGCGTCGCGGAACTGTACTTCGACGACCTGGAGAAACTGTACGACGCGCTCGGCAGCGAGGGATCGCGGGACTACGACCCCGAGAAGGGCAAGGCCAAGGAGGCCCGCGAGGACGTGGACAACTTCCTGGCCATCGAGCGACGCCCGCGCTTCATCGGCCGCGAGACGGTCCAGAAAGACGAGACGTGAACTTCCCTCCGGATTCCCGAACCGGTAACCTCCGGGTAACCGGATTCTCAAGCCTTCTGTAGCCAATTTTCGATACGAGGGTTCCTTGCCGGGAGTGGTGTTTTTTACCCCCTCGGCCCGCAACGACACAATGCACCATGACAGACACACCGTACTCGGAAGACCTGCTGGTCACCGCCGACTGGGTCGAGGAGCGTCTCGACGAGTTCCAGAGCGACGACCCGGCCCACCGCCTGGTCGAGGTCGACGTCGACACGGAAGCGTACGAGGACAGCCACGCGCCCGGCGCCATCGGGTTCAACTGGGAGACGGACCTGCAGGACCAGACGACTCGGGACATCCTCTCGAAGGAGGACTTCGAGGCGACGCTCGGCGAGGCCGGCATCAGCGACGACTCGACGGTCGTCCTGTACGGCGACAACTCCAACTGGTTCGCGGCGTACACGTACTGGCAGTTCAAGTACTACGGCCACGACGACGTCCGACTGCTCGACGGCGGGCGCGACTACTGGCTCGAGAACGACTACCCGACGACCGACGAGGCCCCGGAGTTCTCGGCGGTCGACTACGAGGCGAGTGGCCCGCGCGAGTCCATCCGCGCGTACCGCGAGGACGTCGAGAACGCAATCGAGCGCGGCCTGCCCCTCGTCGACGTGCGTAGCCCCGAGGAGTTCAAGGGGGAGATTCTCGCGCCGCCGGGCCTGCAGGAGACGGCCCAGCGCGGCGGGCACATCCCCGGCGCCCAGAACATCTCCTGGGCGGCCGTGACCAACGACGACGGGACGTTCAAGAGCCCCGAGGAACTGGAGGAACTGTACGGCGAGTTCGGCATCGACGGCGACTCGACGACCGTCGCCTACTGCCGGATCGGCGAGCGCTCGTCGGTCGCCTGGTTCGCCCTGCACGAACTGCTGGGCTACGAGGACACCATCAACTACGACGGCTCCTGGACCGAGTGGGGGAACCTGGTCGGCGCGCCGATAGAGACGGGCGAGGCCGACGACTGAGCGTAGCGAAGGAGGAGGCCTCGAACCGGAGCGGGGAGTGCGCGATTCGGAGCGAACGAAGTGAGCGAGAATCGCGATTGCGAGCGGTGAGCGGAGCGAACAGCGAGCGTAAGCGACCCGCGGAGGAAGGGCGAGGCCGAGTGAGCGGAGCGAACGAGGGCTCGTAGCGGAACGGCGACCGCAGGGAGCCGTGGAGACGGGCGAGGCGGAC
>CAZIVN010000047.1:0-12099 GCA_964542685.1 uncultured Halobacteriales archaeon | reverse complement strand
CCTCGCGGGCGATGGCACGGGCCACGACGTCGCGGGCGTCGAGTTCCATCTGGTCCGGCGAGTACCGCTCCATGAACCGTTCTCTCTCGGCGTTGTAGAGGCGGCCGCCCTCACCACGGACCGCCTCGGTGACCAGGCGTCCGCTCCAGGGAGCCCACTCTGGGTCGCTTTCGTCGACGGCCATTCCGGTGGGGTGGAACTGAACGAACTCGACGTCCATCAGGTCGGCGCCGGCGTCGAGGGCCAGGGCGGGGCCGTCGCCGTTGTTCTCGTCCTCTCTGGAGGTGTGACGGTTGTAGGCCGCCGCGTAGCCGCCGGCCGCGAGCACGACCGTCTCGGCGGCGAGCAACAGAAACTCGCCACTGTCCAGGTCGACGCCGACGGCGCCGTGGACCGCGTCGCCGTCCGAGAGCAACTTCGTCACCATCACGTTCTCGCGGTAGGGAATCGACAGCGCCTGGGCCCGGTCGACGAGCGTGGTCAGCATCGACTCGCCGGTGTGGTCCCCAGCGAAGGCCGTGCGACGGAACGACTGTGCGCCGAAGTACCGCTGGTCGATATCGCCGTCCTCCGTGCGAGAGAATGCCATCCCCCACTCGTCTAGTTCGCGGAGTCGCTCGGGCATCTGGCTCGTCACCGTCTCGACTTTCGCGGGGTCGTTGAGGAAGTGGCCCTCGTTCAGCGTGTCCGCGGCGTGGATAACAGGGGAGTCCTCGGGGTCTCGGGTCCCGAGAGCGCCGTTGATGCCGCCGCGGGCCCACGTGGTGTGGGCGTCGCCGTGGCTCCGCTTGCCGAGTACCAGGACGTCTTCGACGCCGCGTTCCGCGAGTTCGATAGCCGTCCGGGCGCCCGCGGCACCGGCACCGACGATCAACACCGACACGTCGACCGTGTCGTACGCGGGGGTGGGGTCGCCGTCGCTGTCGGCCGTATCTGGATTACTCATGGTAACCTTTGGGCCCGGGGCCTGATAGACCCCTCGCGCGTGCGCGCGACGACCGGGCGGCCGAGAGAATCGAGATGTTTTCGATCCGGGCCCCGAACCCGGTACCGAAATCCAGCCCGGAGTCCATCGCTGGCGTCTCGGACGTCGACTGCAACGAACTGCAGGCGCTGGTCACCGGATCGACGAGCGGCATCGGTCGCGCGGCGGCGCTTGCTTGGCCGCCCGGGACGACGAGGCAGCGCGACGGCTCCGGACCGAGAGCGCGAGTCTGCTCGACGTCGTGGGCGACGCGTGACCGGGAGGGAGAGGTCGTCGCAGCCCGGCGGTCAGCCGTCCGCTGCCACCACCTCGACTGTCCGCTCGGCCTCGACGCACCCGCTCACCGTCAGCGAGAGGGTGTCGGTCTCCGTGACGGCGTACTCCGTGTCCAGCGACAGCGAGAACGACTCCGTGGCGCCGGCCGCGACGGATCGCTCCAGGACCGTCGTCTCGTCGTCGTCGGCGATGCCCCGTGTCGGCCAGTTGACCGCGGCGAGGAAGCGGCCGTCGACGTCGCGCTCGTTGCTGACGGTCAGGGAGAGGTCGAGGTTCGTCGGTTGCGTGACGCTATCGGGGACGTCGAGCGTCTCGAGGGCGAACTGTGGCGAGGGCGTCGCGAGTCGCTCTCTCGCGGGCTCGTCGGCCCACCACACCGTCGCGCCGTCGCCCGTCGCCATCCGCGGGTTCGGTGCGTCGAGCGGTGCGGGGACGGCAAAGGGGAGGAAGCCGTTCGGGTCCCCGGTGTCGGTGACCAGTCCGCCCGAGCGACCGGCGACGACGGACTCGGCGTGGACGGAGCGGTCCCCGACGCCGGGCGAGGAGGACGCCTCGCCGGCCTCCAAGGCGAACGCCGGGACCGTCGCGTCCTCGGGTCCCTCGACGGTCGCGAGGTAGGAACGTCTCGTCCAGATATCGATGCGAACGACGGCTCGGGGGACACCGCTTCCGGTAACTGAAACGTCACTTGCACCGGAAACGAGAGCGAGCGGCCTCCGACCCTCCCGGGTCCGAGGGCGATCCCGAGACCGGCTGCCGGAACATGCAAGAACTGCGCCCTGGGAAAAGTTTAATACGAATCGTGACAAACGTTACCAATCCCCACTGCGAACGTGGGCGCACGAGGACGTCGCGTTCCGGATCGGCGACCGCCGAAACGGAGCGGGATGGGGGCCGACGCCGATGCACCCGAGAGGGTGAGAAGGCCCAGGTCCCGAAGGAGAACCGAACCGGCCCACCGCGTCGCCGCCGCGGCGGCGGCGGACGAAGGCCAAGTACCGGACGACGCGCAAGCGGGGTTCGGGAACACGACGGCACGCCGGGGTCACCCGGCTAACGCCCGGTTGCGACGGCAGTGCCGGTGAAAACCCGGCTACCGCCGACCGAGGACCGCGGTCGAGGGCGGGGCCCCTCGCCCGAAGACCCGTGGTCCGCCGACGTCGGCAACACCCGGTGAGACTCCGGGGAAAGCCAGGCGACCGGGCCAGCGGCGGTGAGACACCGCCGAAAGCCGTCACCGGCCGTGTGGGCCGGGGACAACGTCTCCCGTCCAGTGCAGTACCCGCGTTCGCGGTGGGACCCACTCATACCGTATTTTCGCCCGCGAGTCACGACTGGGCTCGGAGCCTCGTTCCGGACACCCGACTCCCGTCTGGCACCGAAATATAAATTCCAGGCGGTTCTGACGGCGGGTATGAGCGACAGTGTGGGGGAGACGGTTGACCCGAGCGAAACGGCCAACCGCGACGGGGAACAACCGGTCGTCGAGAGCCCCGAGACCACCGACGATGCCATCGTCCACGACGACGGGACGGAACTGGAACGGACCATCGGGCTGACGGGGGGCATCGCCATCGGCGTCGGGACGATGATCGGCGCCGGCATCTTCGTGTTCCCCGGCATCGCCGCCGGGGAGGCCGGGCCGGCCGCGTCGGCGTCGTTCGCCATCGGTGCCGTGGTGGCCCTGCTGGTCGCCCTGCCGACCTCGGAGCTGGCGACGGCGATGCCCCGGTCGGGCGGCGGCTACTACTTCATCTCCCGCGGGATGGGGTCGCTGTTCGGCGCCGTCGTCGGCCTGTCGCTGTGGTTCGGGCTCGTGTTCGCCTCCGCGTTCTACCTCGTCGGCTTCGGCTTCTACGCCCAGGCGGTGCTCCAGCGCGCCGGCGTCGCCTTCGGCGAGTTCAGCGTCGTCGTTCCCCTGGCGTTCCTGTTCGGCGCCTTCCTCACCGTCCTGAACGTCACCGGCACCGAGAACGCCGCGAAACTGCAAAACGGCGTCGTCGCTATCCTGCTCGCCATCATCGTCGGCTTCCTCACGTTCGGCGGGCTCTCGTCGCTGGGCGTGATCGGGAATCCCGAACCGATCGGCGAGAGCTACTTCTCGCAAGGGACCACCGCGGTCGTGACGACCGCCGCGCTCGTTTTCACGTCCTACCTCGGGTTCGCTCAGGTCGCCACCGTCGCCGGCGAGATCAAAGAGCCCTCCCGGAACCTCCCGCTTGCCATGGTCGGGTCGGTCCTGATCGTCGGCGTCCTGTACGTCGCGACCATCCTCGTGGCCGTCTCCGCCTTCGGCAGCCAGCGCCTCTCGGAGTTCGGCGAGACCGCGATGGTCGACGTCGCCGAGAGCTTCCTCGGGCCCGCCGGCGCGGTGTTGATCCTCGTGGGCGGCCTGCTCGCGACGGTCTCCAGCGCGAACGCCTCGATCCTGAGTACCTCGCGGGCCATCTACGCGACGAGCAAGGACGCCCTCCTCCCGCGGGTCGCGAGCCGGATCAACCTCAAGTACGGCACGCCACACGTCGCCCTGGGGCTGGCCGGGGGGCCCATCCTCGCGTTGACACTCCTGGGCGAGGACGGTGTCACGGTCCTGGCGGAAGTCGCATCGTTCCTCCACCTCGTGATGTACGGCCTGATGTGCGTCGCTCTGATCGTCCTCCGCCGCGAGGACCCCGAGTGGTACGACCCCTCCTTCACCGTGCCGGGCTACCCGGTCGTCCCCGTACTGGGTGCGCTGGCGAGCTTCGCGCTGATCGGGTTCATGCAGACGGCCTCGCAGGTCATCGGCGTCGGGATCATGCTGCTGTGTGGCGCGTGGTACTTCTATTACGCTCGGGACGTGAGTCTCAAGGGGGCAGTGTGATGTCCGACGCCACCGACTGGACCGTCCTCGTCCCCGTCGCCGTCCTCGAGGGCGAGACGGTCCCCGAACCGCTGGTCGACCTGCTCGCGAACTGTCCGGTCGTGATACTCGGGTACCACGTGTTACCCGAGCAGACGGCCCCCGGGCAGGCTCGCATGCAGTTCGAGGACCGTGCCCAGGCGAAACTGGACGAACTGGCGGCCGCTTTCGGCGAAGCCGGCGGGCCCGTCGACACCCGTCTCGTCTTCACCCACGACGAGGAACAGACCGTCGACCGGGTCGCCGAGGAGACGAACAGTAGCGTCGTCCTGGCGTCGAACCCGACCGGACAGGTCGAGCGGGTCCTCGTCCCCCTTGGCGGTGCCGTCGACGTAGAGCGCATCGGAGCGTTCCTGGCCGCGTTGCTGGCCGGGACCGACGTCGCGGTGACGCTGTTCCACGTCGCGCCGGACGAGGCGTCGGTCGCCGACGGCGAGGCGATCCTCGACGGTGCCGCCGAGGCCCTGGTCGCCGGGGGCGTCGCAGAGGGGCGGATCGACCGCGAGGTGGCCGTCGACGACCGGCCCCTCGTCGCCATCTCGGACGCCGCCACGGACCACGACGTCGTGGTCATGAGCGAGTCGGCGCCGTCGTTGCGCTCGTTCCTGTTCGGCGACGCCTTCGAGCGGATCGCGGACCGGTCGCTCGGGCCGGTCCTGGTCGTGCAGGAGGGGCGTGCCGACGCCGGCGAGACCCCGACCGACGACGGGGACGACGAGGTCCGTCGGGGCGACGTGCCGGGGGACGGCGACGAATCGGGCGGTGACGGGTGATCGATGACGCGCCCGCTCCACGTCGACTACGTCAGCGACACGTTCGGCGAACGCTCCGTCGAGGGGCTGTTCGACCTCCTGGCGGGCGCGAGCACGCCCCTGCTGGTGCTGGGTGCGGTCGGGGGCGTCCTGGCACTGCTCGTGGCGCCCCTGGTGCGGTCGATTCCGGACGTCGAGGCGGGCGTCCGGACGCTCGCATCCTACCGGCCGTACGTCCCCTGGATGCTCAGGCTGTCGCTGGGCCTGCCGCTCGTGGGCGCCGGCTTCGCCGGCTACTTCGTCTCGCCGAGCGTTCCCGTCGAGGCTCGCCTCTTCCAGGTCGCCGTCGGGTTCCTGTTGCTGTTCGGGCTGTTCACCCGCGCGGTGGCGACGGTCGGGCTGCTGTCGTACCTCGTTGTCCTCCCGGCGTACCCCCGACTGTTCCTCTCGTTCGAGTACGTCGGCGGGTTCCTCGCGATCGTCGTCGCCGGCGCGGGCCAGCCCAGCGCCGACGGGATGCTCCGGCGGGTCGCGCTCACCGACGGGACCTACGCGAAACGACTGGGCCTCTCGGAGTGGTTCGTCTCGCGACGGATCGAGGAGTACGTCTCCGTCGACGCCATCGCACCGATCCTCCGGGTGACGCTGGGGCTGAACTTCGTGTTCCTCGGGCTGGTCGAGAAACTGCTGAACCGTGAGCAGGCCCTCGCCGTCGTCGCGAAGTACGACCTGACGGTGGTCGTGCCCGTCTCACCCGAGACGTGGGTCGTCGGGGCGGCCCTCACCGAGATCGCGGTCGGCCTCGCGCTGCTGGCTGGCGTGTACACCCGCGGCGTCGGTGCCGTCGCCTTCCTCATCTTCACGACGACGCTGTTCGGCCTGCCCGACGACCCGGTGCTCGCGCACGTCTCGCTGTTCGGGCTGACCTCGGCGCTGCTGGTGCTCGGGAGCGGGCCGTACGCGCTGCCGATCGAGGGGCTGGAACGGCGAGTCCGCTCGGCCGCGGGCCGGTCGTCGGCGGAGCCGGAGGCGTCGGGGTCGGACTGACGGCCCTCTCCCGCGGAGTCACGCCGGCCCCGGAGAGCCCTCGGCGGAACACCGCGTGCCGGTCCGGGACAGTACCCGACCAGTACTTAACCGCCCTCGCCCCGTATCCGGACGTGAGTGAGCATGGAAGAACTCAACCGAGTTCTCAGCAGGTACGCGACGAGTCAGGACCTGATGGATCAGATCAGATACACTGCCGAGTCGTTGAGCATGGAGTTCGACCGGTGGGGCGAACAGCACGTGAGCGGTCCGAGTCTGTACCTGCTGATCGTCTCCGAGATCAACTTCGACAGCTACACCGACCCGATGGGGTCCAACAGGTGGCCGGTCGAGCGGTGCCAGCTCGTCGCCGAGTCGCCCGACACGTTCACCGAGGTCGCTCGGGACGTGTCGTTCAGCGAGGACGGCGCCGTCGTCGTCACCGGGGACGGGACGATTCAGGAGCAGATGGTTCGGGTTCGCAGCCCCAGCCGGGAGTACATCGAGGCGTTCGACGAGCTGGAGTACGCCGACTGGATGGGGGCGAAACACATGAGCGCGCTCGAGACGTCGATCCGTGAGGAGGTCCTGTGGGTCGTCACGCTCAGCGAGGAGAACGGGCGCGTCACCACGTTTCTCGACGGCACGTACCAGGACTACCCCCGCGGGGAGATCGGCGGCCGGTGGCGGCCCGAGGAGTAGGGCGGGTCACCCCGGTCCGAACCGCCGGCCGCTCCCGTCGACGAGCGGCCGGTGCCGGGTCGCTGGTGGGCCGTCCGTCCGACGAGGGACGAACCGTTCCGCGAGCCCCGCGACCGCCCTCAGTCCGTCTCCTGGGGCGCCGGCCCGCCGCGGGCCGCACGCTCGATGAACTCGTCGGGCAGGGCCTCGACCTCGCCCAGCTGGACGCTCCAGAGGTTGGCGTAGAGGCCGTCCTCGGCCAGCAGGTCCTCGTGGGTGCCGGACTCGACGACCCGTCCGTCGTCCAGGACGACGATCTCGTCGGCGTCCCGGACCGTCGACAGCTGGTGGGCGATGGCGAAGGTCGTCCGGTCTGCGATCAGGTCTTCGAGGCTGTTCTGGATGATCGCCTCCGTCTCGTTGTCGACGTGGCTGGTGGCCTCGTCGAGGACGAGAATCTCGGGGTCGCGCAGGAGCACCCGTGCGAGGGCGACGCGCTGGCGCTGGCCGCCCGAGAGTTTCACGCCGCGCTCCCCGACCATCGTGTCGTAGCCCTCTGGCAACTCCGCGACGAACTCGTGGGCGCCGGCGCGTTTCGCGGCCTCGCGGACGTCGGCCTCGTCGGCGTCCGGCAGCCCGTACGCGACGTTCTCCGTCACGGTCCCGTAGAACAGGTACGGCTCCTGGCTGACGTAGCCGACGGACTCCCGGAGACTCCTGAGGGAGACGTCCTGGACGTCGGTGCCGTCGATGGTGACCGATCCCTCGTCGGGGTCGTAGAACCGCAAGAGGAGTTTCATCGTCGTCGACTTGCCGGCGCCGGTCGGGCCGACCAGACCGACGTAGTCGCCGGGTTCGGCCGCGAACGAGACGTCGTGGAGGACTTCCTCGTCCGGCTCGCCCTCGTCGTCCTTGTACGCGAAGTCGACGCCGTCGAACTCGACGTGGCCCTCGACCGGACCGAGATCGGGTGCGTCGTCGGTCCCGCCGACGCGGGGCTCCATGTCGAGCAAGCCGACGATGCGCTCGCCGGCGGCCTCGGCGTACTGGTAGCCGTTGATGATCTGGCCCATCTGGCGCATCGGGTAGACGAACCGCCGCGAGTAGTTGAGAAACAGGACGAGGGTCCCGGCGGTCAGGGCGGTGTCGGCGAAAAACGGGTGGGGCGGCCCGACGACGACCCACCAGCCGCCGACGAAGAAGACCGCCGAGTACGCCGCCGACGTCGTCGCCTGGAGCGTCGGGAAGTAGAGGATGCGCGTCTTGATGGCGTCCCACTGGGCGTCGAGGTAGTCCTCGGAGGCGTCCTCGACGCGGTCGGTCTCGAACGGCTCCGTCGCGAACGCCTTGACCGTCTCGATGCCGCCGACGTTGTTCTCCAGCCGGGAGTTCAGTTGGCCGACCGACGAGCGGACGTCCTGGTACTTGGGGTGGATCACCTCGACGAACTTGTGGGAGATGTACCCCAGCGCGGGGATGGCGGCGATGGGGATCAGGGCGAGCTTCCAGTTGAGGTACAGCATCACGGCGGCCATCCCGCCGACCCGGACGACGATGACGATGAGGCTGTTGAGCTGGTTCGTCAGGAAGTTCTCCAGCTGGTTGACGTCGTTGTTCAGGACGCTCATCACCTCGCCGGTCTGCTTGTTGTCGAAAAAGCCCGTCTCCCGGCGCTGCATCGCGTCGTACGTGTCGACCCGCACCGCGTGCTGGAAGTGCTGGGCGAAGCTGTTCCAGAGGTAGCTGTTCGCCCACCCGAGCACGGAGTTCAGGGCGTACGCGACGACGACGAACGACCCCACGAGCAGCAACTGCTCGGGTTTCGCCGTCGGGAGCCACCCGTCGGGAACGTACGGGATGCCGAACGGTCGCGTGTCGAAAAACAGCGAGTCGATCGCGAGGGCCAGGACCAGCGACGGCACCAGTTCCATCAGCATCCGGACAACGCTGGCGACGGCACCGGCGGCGAACTTCGCCGCCTGTGCCCAGCCGTACTCCCGGAAGAGCCGCCAGAGCGCGTTCACGTCCTCTCTGCGGATGTCGGCGAACTCGTCGTCCTCGTCGCCGGCACCCGCCGTCGCACTGCTCATGGAACTAACAGTGTCGTCAACGACTTACGTATTTCGGAAGGCGAAGGCCGTCTCAACCCCCAATCCGAGCCGGATTACCCCGGTCAATGGACAGATTCATACCGATCGCTGACAACGTAGTCAGTATGAACGAGGACGGTGCGGTGGCCTCGGAGGAGACAAGAGACGCCATCATGCGAGCGACCTACCGGGCGCTGTGTGAACACGGGTACGCCGACCTCAGCACGCAGGACATCGCCGACGAACTGGACAAGAGCCGCTCGCTGTTGCACTACCACTACGACACTCGCGAGGACCTGCTCGTGGCGTTCGTGGACAACCTCGTCGGCTGGATCGGCGACCGCCTGGAGGAGACCGACACGACCGACCCGCGGGCGCGACTCCTCGAGTACATCGACCGGTTCATGATCGACCCCGAGGACGACCAGCACCGGCGCTTTATCACCGCGCTGTTCGAGTTGCGGATCCAGGCGACTCACAACGAGCGATTCAGGGAGACACTCGCCGAACACTACCGGGGGAACGTCGCCGCCGCGGCGACGATCATCGAGGACGGCGTCGAGGCGGGCGTGTTCCACCCCGTCGACCCCTACGACACCGCCGAGACGATCTACATGGCCATCGAGGGCGCACGGATGTACCAGGTCGTCCTCGGGGCCGAGGGCGCGGCCCGCCGGATGCAGACGGCGCTCGTGGAGTACGTCGTCGCCGACCTCGTCGACACGCCGGCGCTCCTGACCGAGGAGTTCGGCGACCACGCCGGCGCCTGACTGGCCGAACTCGCGGCTGGTCGGACCCCAGCACCCACCGGCGACGCCGACGAGGGCCGAACCTGGCCCCACCTCATACGGTCCGTGTTCCGCCAGTACCGGCGACCGCCGACTCACGGGCGGGTGGTCGCCGGTACACAGTGAAGACGGACCGTATCAGAACATCCGCTCGTCGTCCGGGTCGTCCTCCATCGCGGGGTCGGTGTGGTCGTCGAACGTCTGGGACAGCAGTTCGTCGTCGACCTCTCCTGGCTCCTCCTCCGTCGTGTCGTAGGCCGAGACGCCCATCGAAATCAGCTCCTCGAACGCCTTGTCCTCGTCGAGGAACTCACCCTGTTCGACGAGCCGGGTGATCTCCGCGTACGTCTGGTCCGGCAACGAGATCTCGATTCGGGACACGATTCCCGGTAGGGGGTCCTCTGGTTATAAATATCGGGGTCGGTCCGCCCCCGGGACCGTTCGGTTCGACCACGGGTCGGCCACGAACGACGTCCGGGGTCGGCCCCGTCGTCGAGACGCCGGCAGCACTCCCGAACGGTCGAGGGAACGAGCGCCACCGATGTTAATTTCTGAACTGACTTCGGGGAAAAAACAATGTGTCTGGAACTCGTAGCTCCGGGTATGAGTGGCGAGAATCACGGGCAGACGACCGTCGACGTCCCGGCGCCGGACCGGGTGCTGACGGTCGTCGCGGACGGCGAACCGAGAACGGCGGCCGAAATTGCCGACGCGGTCGGGTGTACCACCGCGAACCTGGGCGACACCCTCGAACACCTCCGCGAACGGGGCGTCATCGCGACCAAGACCGTCGGCGCCGCGGACGTTCGGATCTGGTACACGCCCATCGACGCCGACCCGGACCTCGACCACGACGACGCCAGGGACCTCGACGAGGTCGTCGCCGGGATGGACGTGCCGGGCACCAGCGAGATGATGCGCTCCTGGCGCCGTGACGCGATCCGGGAGACCGCCGAGTTCCTCGCCGAGCGGCGGCGGGCGACCCCCGCCGAGATCCGCGAGTCGGTGTTCGAGGCCCACCCCGCCGGCTACGACGACCCGTACGTCTGGTGGGAGACGGTCCGCCCCCGACTGGCGGAGCTACCGGGCGTCGAACCGCCGGGAGAGGACGACGACGTCTGGCGGTACGTGGCCCACCGCTGACGGGGGCGGCCACCGAACCCCGAAGTCAGTACAGCAGTTCGTCGTCGTTCTCGACCATGTACAGCGTCCGCGCGGCGACGTTGACCGCGTGGTCGCCGATCCGTTCGAGGTCCCTGATCGTCAGCAGGAGTCGCGAGACGTCGACGAGCAGTTGCTCGATGTCCTCGTCTCTCTCGCCGAGTTCTCGCTCGATGAGGTCCCGCACGACCGCCCGGGACGCCTCCGAACAGCGCCTGTCGAGTCGGTCGTCGCGCTCGGCGATCTCGCGACACGCCTCGACGTCCTCCTCGGCGTACGCGACCATCGCGTCTTCGAGCATCTCCCGGGCGAGGTCGCCGATGGCCTGGACGTCGACCTCCGGGAACCGGTCGTGGCGGGCGTCGAGCGTGTAGTCGCCGAGGTTCGTCGCCAGGTCGCCGACCCGCTCCAGGTCGGTGATGATCTTGAACGACGCCGCGATGAAGCGGAGGTCCCCCGCGACCGGTTGCTGGAGCGCCACCAGGTCGACGCAGTCCCCCTCCAGGTCCAGGTACAGTTCGTTGATCTCGTCGTCGCCCTCGATGACCTTCCAGGCCAACGTCTCGTCTTTCCGTTCGAGGGCCTCCAGCCCCATCCGGTATCGGTCGAGGACGAGTTCGCTCATGAACAACACGTCCTCGCGGAGCTCGTCCAACTTGTCCTGGTAACTCTGTCTGGCCATTGGTTGATGGTCCGGCGGTTTCCCGTATGTAATTTGTGCTTGAACGGGCCCGCTCACCGCAACAGTGCCGGGTCGCTCTCGACGGCGTAGTACGTCCGGGCGGCGACGTTGACCGCGTGGTCGCCGATCCGTTCGATCTCGCGAACGGTCAGGAGGAGTCGCCGGACGGCGGGCAACAGCGCGTCGACGTCCGCGTCGACCGTCGCCGCCGGATCGATCAGGTCCCGGACCACGACCTGGCCGATCCGGGCACAGAGGCCGTCGAGTTCGTCGTCCTGTTCGACGACCGCCTCACACAGCGCGGCGTCGTCCCGTTCGTAGGCCGCCAGCGCGTCTTCGAGCATCTCGACGGCGATCCGACCCGCGTCGCCGACGCTCAGGTCCGGGAACAGTTCGCGGTCCCGCCCCAGGGCCAGTTCTGCGAGGTTCGTCGCCAGGTCGCCGACCCGTTCCAGGTCGGTGACGATCTTGAACGAGGCGACGACCACCCGGAGGTCCGAGGCGACCGGCTGCTGGAGCGCGATCAGGTCGATGCAGTCCCGTTCGAGCGCGAGGGTGCGGTCGTTGACGACGTCGTCACCGTCGCGGACGGAGCGGGCCAGAGCGTCGTCGTCGGTCTCCAGGGCAGTCAATGCGTCGCCGACGCGAGCGACGACCAGCGCCCCGAGGTCCAGAACGTCGGCCCGGAGGTCGGCGAGCGACTCCGGCGACGGCCCCCCGACCATCTACCCGAACTTCCCGGTGATGTAGTCCTCG
>CAZIVN010000046.1:0-12105 GCA_964542685.1 uncultured Halobacteriales archaeon | reverse complement strand
CGAATCGGGGCCACCCTCCGAACTCACTCCAGGCGGTACCGCAACAGCGCGGCGATCTCCCCGAGGTTGGCGAGTTGCTGGCCGGGGGCGAACTCCGAGGAGAAGACGGTGACATCGCCACCTTGCCGTTCGACGCTGCGGACGATTTCGTCGGCGTCAACGTCCCAGTCGCCGTCCTCGCCGCGCTCCCGCCGCAGGGCCTCGTCCAGGACCAAGAGCGTCTCGACGGCGCCGTACTCCGCGGCTTCGGCGACGGCCTCGGGACCGTACGCCGCCTCGTGGCCCGTCGCGATGCGCTCGGTCAGTTCGTCGATGTAGGCCGCCTCCTCGGCGATGCGACTCTCCTCCTGGACGTCCTCGATGGCGCCGCGTTTGAGCACCTCGTGGACCCCACGGTCGCCGACGCTCGACGTGTCGACGGTCGTTATCAGGTCTGCCACTCCCGGCGCCTCCTCCTCGATGTAGTCCAGTGCGTCGCGCTTGGTGAACCCCGGCCCGGCGAGGACGACGGCGTCGACGTCCAGGCGCGAGAGGACGTCGGTGAGTTCGGCGAACAGTTCCTCGCGGGACCGGGCGTACTCGCCCTTGCCAGTGGTCCCCGTCAGGGAGGCGTACTCGTCGATGCCGTACTGGGCGACGGTGTGGACGTGGGCCCCGCCCTCCTCGACGGTCGCGACGGCGACGTCCGGGTCTTCCGTGGCCTCGACGGCCGCCTCGATGCGCTCCTCCTGGTCGGGTTTGAACCGTTTCTCGACGGTGACCTCGTCGTGTTCCTCGACGTTGAGCGTGTGGTGCTGGTTCAACTGGTCCTCCCGCGAGCAGTCGACGATGAGCCCCGAGATACGCAGGCGGTTCGCGAACTTGTGAAACTCGACCTCGTCGACCTCCAGGGTCACGTGCATGTGCTCGCGCTCCCCGCCGGTGTCGCGCAGTTGCTCGTCGTCGCGCTGGATGCGACGCGTCGTGTCGCCAGCGACCCGGTCGCCGGGTTCGACGACGTACTGGAGGTGCCAGAGGTCGTCGAGACTGTCGGGCACCAGCTGGATCCGCTCCCGGCCGCCGTCGAGACGCTCCCGATGCTGCACTCGCATACCGCTCGCTCCGCGGTCCGCGGGTAAGTGTCCTGCCATCACCGCCCGGTACCGGCCGCGCTGGCGGGCGGCAACAACGAATATGCCGGTGGCACCGCAAGTCGGCCGACATGAGAGTCGCGGTGACGGGAATCGTACTGGTCGTCGTCGCGAGTGCCGTCGGCGCCGCTCCGGCGGCGGCGAGTTGGTCGCCCGCTCGGGCAACCGCGACCGCGGCTCCCGGTTCGGTGTCCGCACCCGTAGCCGACCCGGGCCGGACCCCGGGTGTCGAGTCCATCGCGACGGCGCCGGCGGACCGACCCGAAGCGACCACTCCGATGTCCGCGGACGTCACGGCTGCCGAGGGCGACCTGCACCAGCGGATCCGGTTCGAGTTGACGCCCCAGGAGCCCGGGAGCGTCACCGTCACCGTGACGTACGACCCGAGTTCCGACGTGCGGCAGTTCGTGACGGCACCGGTCGAGGGCGCGCAGGTGCGAAGCGTCGACGGCCTCGTCCGAAACGAGGAGGACAACGGCTGGCGCTACGAGTGGGATGGGACGACTCCAGAACCGACCATCACGTACACCGTCGGGAACAGCACGCGGTCGAACTGGGGCCTGGACGCCGTCGACGTCGGCGACTGGGCGCTGGTGAAGCCGGATCCGCCGCGGGCGGCCTTTTACAGCAGGTCGGACGAGCAGTGGGTCTACTCCTACGAGGACCCGGACGACAGGATCACTGCCGAGACCAGCGCGTCGACGGACTACCACTTCGCCGGGCGATACCTGTTCCTCGGGGACCACGAGGTTCGGCGCGTCTCGCGGGACGGGGTGACCGTCACGGCAGTCGTCCCGGGCGCAGCGGACCTGGCGGTGCCGGCCGCGGACACCATCGACCTCGTCTTCCACGCGTCGCGACTGGACGTCGGCGCCCGCGACGAGTCGGTGACGATGTTCTACGCGCCCACCCCCCTGGCACAGTTCGGCCTCTCGGACGGCGACGCGGCGTTCTGGGTCGGCGCCACACGGTCCGACTCGATCTACATCCACGAGTACGTCCACACCCGCCAGGACTACACCCCGGCCCCGTCGATGGAGTGGTTCGACGAGGCGTCCGCGGACTACTTCGAGTTCCGACTGTACCTCGAGACGAACGAATCGACGTACGACGGTTTCTACCGCACGATGAACAGATCCGTCGAGGGGGTCGTCCTCTCGAACCCCGAGACGTACGGCTCGGAGAACATCGGTGACTACGTCGAGGGGCGGCGACTGCTCGCCGCACTGGACCACAAGATACGAACCGCCACCGACAAGCGCCGCTCGCTGGCGGACGTCGTCCGGCGGATGAACGACCACGAGGACGAACTGACCTACGACGAGTTCGTCGCCATCGTCGAGGACGTCAGCGGCGAGAACCTGGGGCCCTGGCTCGACCGGTACGTCACGACGGACGCGTCCCCGGAGGTCCCGGACGACCCGTACGTCTACACCGCCGACGACGCCGACGTCGACGACGACGGACTGACGACCGTCGACGAGAAGCGGGAGGGAACCGACCCGTTCGCCGCCGACACCGACCGCGACGGCCTCGCCGACGACCGCGAGGTCGAACTCGGGGCGAATCCGGCCGTGCCCGACACGGACGCCGACGGTATCGCCGACGGCCGCGAGGTCGACCTCGGAACCGATCCGACGCTAGACGACACGGACGGCGACGGGATGGACGACGACGCCGAACTCTCCTACGGGACGGACCCGACGGCGGCCGACACCGACGCTGACGGCCTGGACGACGGGCGTGAGATCGAACTCGGCGCGGATCCGATGGCCCCGGACACCGACGCGGACGGCCTGGACGACGGACGGGAGGACCAGGTGGGGACCGATCCGACCGCGGCCGACACGGACGGCGACGGCCTCGACGACGCCCGCGAGGTCGAACTGGGATCGGACCCGACGCTGACGGACACCGACGACGACGGACTGGACGACAACCGCGAGGTCGAGGTCGGCACCGATCCGACCGCGGCCGACACTGACGACGACGGCATCGACGACGGCAGCGAGGTGGCGGACGGGACGGACCCGACGGATCCCGAGAGCCCCGGCACGACGGCGACTCCGACGACGGCGTCGGGTGCCGACGACCCGACGGACGCACCGACCACCGGACAGGGCGACAGCGCGTCGGGTGCCGACGTCACCGACGGAACCGACGACGAGACGACCACGGACGGCGACGGTGGGGTGTCGGACGGTGGCCTCCCGGCACCGGGACCGGTGGCATCGCTGCTCGCCGTGCTCGCGGGAACCCTCCTGCTCGGGCGGCGACGAACCTGAACCGCTACTCCTCGGCGATCCGACTCCCGCCCGGCGGCATGAACTCCTGGATGCGGTCCGGACTGGCCACCTTCCGGACGAACGACGTGTCGGCGAACCGCTCGCGGAACAGCCGGTAGATCCGCTTTGCGGCGTCGCCTTGGGCGAACTTTCCGGGTTCGAGTTCGACGCTGGTCTCCGCGCGAGGTTCGACCGCCGCCGGCGGCCCACCGATCACCCGAGTCGTGGGTTCACACTGGATGCCCACAGCACAGCCGACGAG
The DNA here is from genome assembly GCA_964542685.1 of uncultured Halobacteriales archaeon. Classification (GTDB taxonomy): domain Archaea; phylum Halobacteriota; class Halobacteria; order Halobacteriales; family Natrialbaceae; genus CAZIVN01. The sequence goes on along the minus strand of CAZIVN010000046.1, from coordinate 8,428 downwards.
CGTGTCCCGGTGGTAGGTCCGGTCGCCGCGGATGGCGAAGCCGCCTTTCTCCAGGAACTCGCCACTCTCGGGGGTCTTCGTCACCTGGTCGGGGTCGACGGCGTACACGTCGCCGGCGTACCGGCCGTCCTTCCAGACGGAGGAGTAGGTGACCGCGAACTGCGCGGCTTGCTGGACGGTCGTCTCCGGGAAGTCCACCTCCTCTGCGGGCTCACTCGGCCCCGTGGCCTTGAGAATCGTCGCCGGTGCGCCGTGGGCCTGCGTGTGGAAGAACCGGTCGCCCGGCTCCAGGTACTTCTTCACGAGGGCCTCGTTCTGGTCGGCGTTTCGGCCGCCGATGAGCAGGAAGTCGTCGCTCGTCCGGACCCAGCGGAACCGCTCGTACCACTCGTCCGGTTGTCGGACGGGGACCGACGCGCGAGAGAGCCAGTCGACGTCGTCGTCCGCCTCGTCCTCGTCCTCGTCGTCCTCGTCGCGGGCCTCGTAGGCCGCCTTGCGTTCCTCGACTGCCTCCAGTTCCTCCCGGGTGTCCTCGATGGCGGCTTCCGCGCCGGCTTTTTTCTCCTCGATTCGTTTCGCCTCGGTGTAGAGACGGTCCGCGTTCTTCTCGACCCCGTCGCTCGCCTCGAGTTCGATCCGTTCGTCCTCGACGGCGACGGTGATCCGCCCCGCCTCGCCGTCGACGTCCACGACGGCCTCGGCGGCCTCGATGCCACGGTCGGCGCCCTCCTCGAAGGTGGCCGCGATCTCGTCCCAGGACGTGTCGGTCTCGCGGGCGCGCTGGACGGTCGACAGCACCTCGTCGACCAGGTCGTAGTTGGCGTACAGCAGTTCGGCGCGCTCGCGTTCCCGGTCAGCCTGGGCCTCGAAGTCCTCGATTGCCCCCTCCTGTTGTTCGATGATCCGCCGGTATTTGGCGATCTCGGCCTCGAAGTCCGGCCCCTCGTCCTCGACGCCGCCGTCGTCGTCCGCCGACCGGTCCAGTTCGTGGAAGTACGCGTCCAGCGCCTCGTTGAACGTCTCGTAGGTGTCCGAGGCCAGTCCCTCGCGTTCGGCGAGTGGGAACGGCGTCGCGTCGACGGGCGTGTCGTCCTCGCGGTAGACCCGTGGGTCCAGGGCCGCGCCAGCGAGTTGCTCGCCCAGGCGGTCGATGGCGTCGTACAGCGCCTCGTAGTCGTTCGCCTCGGCGTCCGCGATGGCTCTGGTCTTCTCGACGCCCGCACGGGTACAGATCTCCTCGGCGTAGAGGCCGCCGAAGTTCACCTGCGTCGCGAGAGTCCGCACGAGGTCCGTGTCCGAGTCGTCCATCAGCGCGGCGAACGCGTCGTAGTCGACCGACAGGGGATTGACCCGGGACTCCGGGAACTCGTAGCGGGCGCCCGGTGCGACGGTCCGTGACTTCAGCCGGACCGTCCGGAGCGAGTCGACGACCTCGTAGTTCTCGTCGCAGACGGCGACGTTGCCGTCGCCGAACAGTTCGACGACGACCCGCGTCGTCCCGTCGCCGCGTTCGAAGACGAGTTCGACGATGCGGTCGAACTCGTACTGGTCGACAGCGACGAGGTCCGCCCCGGCGATGCGGTTGCGGAGCATCTTCGCGAAGTTCGGCGGGCGCCCGGGGGCGTCCGGGACCCGTTTGGGCGCCGAGACGTGTGCGCGCTTGCGGTCGCCGACTTCTAACAGGAGTTCGACCCGCCCGCGGTCGAAGTCCCGCATCCGCAGTCGCACCAGGTCGTCGCCGTACAGGTAGGCCTTGTCGAGTTTCGCGCCCTCGTAGGCGCGCAACTCGCCGACCAGCGCGGCGATGTCGACGCTGGTGAGTTCGCGTTTCGGATCCATGCGACGGGGTGGGGCCGTCGCGCGGAAAGGCGTGTCGTTTGGCCGGCCCCTCGAACCCAACGGCGGCCCATCGGACGCGTCAGCACCACCACTCAAGCGCCCTCGTTTCGTAGGTTCAGGTGTATGACCGAAACTGACGCGGAGCCCCGCGGACTGGACAGGACGCCGCTGTCGGGTCGAACCTGCGTCGTCACGGGGTCGTCGCGCGGCATCGGGCGGGAGATAGCCATCGAACTGGCCCGTTGCGGTGCGGACGTCGCGGTCAACTACAACACCTCGGACGAACGGGCCCGCGAGGTCGTCGAACTGGTCGAGTCCTCCGGCGGGACGGCGATCAGCGTGGGTGCCGACGTCTCCGATCCGGACGAGGTCTCGGAACTGGCCACGACGGTTCGAGAGACCCTCGGCCCGGTCGACGTCCTCGTCAACAACGCCGGGATCACGGTCGACCGGAAGTTCGAGAACATGACCTACGACGACTGGCGTCGCGTCATGGACGTCAACCTGGACGGCGCCTTCCACTGTACCCAGGCCTTCTACGAGGACATCAAGGCCGCCGACAGTGGCCGTCTGATCAACATCTCGAGCGTGGTCGGTCAACAGGGCAACTACGGGCAGGCGAACTACGCCACGTCGAAAGGCGGCCTCATCGCCTTCACCCGCACCATCGCGCTCGAACTCGCGAACCACGACTCGACGGCCAACTGCGTCGCGCCGGGCTTTACCGAGACTGACATGCTGGAGAAGGTCCCCGACCGCGTGCGCGAGAAGATCAGAGAGGGCATCCCACTGGACAGATTCGCCGACCCCGCCGACATCGTCGGCATCGTCCGGTTCCTGGCCTGCGTGGAGTCGGACTACATGACGGGCCAGGTGCTGGGGGTCAACGGCGGCATGGAGTGGTAGCGAGCCCTACCGCTCCAGGGCGACGTAGTAGTGCGGATCGCCGTTGTCCTGCAGGACCTCGGCGACGGACCAGTCCGTCCCGACGGCCGCCTCGCGGAAGCGTCCGGGTGAGAACAGTCGGAACAGCAACGTCTCGTCGACGCGGTCCGCATACTCGAAGGTCATCACGCGACTGGCCAGGCCGGGCGCGGGGTCGGTGCGGTAGCCCAGCAACTCGTCGGGCTCGAGAGCCGTCGGATCGTACGCGTCGACGACCGCCGTCCCGTCCGGCGTCGTGACGTGTGCGAGGTCACTCAGGAACGTCCGGAGCCCGTCCACCGACCCGGCCAGGCCAGCCTGTGTCCCGTACGCCAGCGCCGACGCGAACCGGTCCCGGTCGAACGTCTCGCGGAGGGCGAACATGTCCCCCTCGCGTGCGTCCGTGACCCCCCGTTCGTCCATCAGTTCGACGAGCGCGGGGTCCGGTTCGACCGCGACGGTCTCGAACCGCTCCTGGAAGTACAGTGCGTGCCGCCCGGCGCCGGCGCCGAGGTCCACCAGCGGGCCGTCGAGGTACTCGACCAGCGTCGGCCAGGGAGTACCCTCCGTCGACGGGTCGAAGTCGCCGAAGTAGAACCGTTCGATCGGATGCTCGCGCGTCTCGGAGCCGTCGCGCTGAATCAGCGGTACCGACCGCTCGTCTCGGTAGTGGTCGAGCAGAGCGCCGCCGAAGGCGGAGTCCATACCGGCGCCTGTTCCCCCGACGGCAAAAGCGCTGGTGTGCCCCGGTACCACACCTGACACCTCGAACCTCTCCCACTGCCACAGGATTCAATCATCTTGAACGTAGAAACTCAGTTCGATACGATGGCGGACCTCGAAGTACTCGTCGTCGGGCCCGGTGCCGACGGGACGGTCAGGACGCTCTCCACCTCGTCGTTTTCGGTCCGGACGGTCACCGCTTCGGCGACCCCGTGGGACCTCGACCTCACGGCCACCGACTGCGTCGTCGTCGACGGAACCGCCGACGCCGCGGGAGCGGTCGCGCGGACGACCGTCGAATCGTCCACTGTCCCGGTGATCGTCACCGGGGACCAGACGCGTCCGAGTCTCGCGGCGGAACTCTCCCGGATCGACGGCGTGGAGTACGCGCCGAGAGATGCGCTGTCCGAGCGTGGCGAATCGCTGGGCGACCGGGTCGAGGCCGTCGTCGAAGCGCCCGGGTCCGAACACGCCCACCGTCGGCGACGGATCCTCGAGTTACTCGGGGACGGCGTGTACGCAACCGACGGCGAGGGCCGGTTCCGCCTCGTGAACCCGGCGTTCGCGGACCTCACCGGCTACGACCGCGAGGAGTTGCTCGGCCGACACGCGTCCGCCGTCGTCGACGAGAGCGACGTCGAAACCGGACGTCAGACCGTCAGGAAACTCCTGTCCGACGACGAACGGACGACGGCGACCTACCGGGCGACCGTCGAACGTAGCGACGGGGAGAGGGTGCCGGTCGAAGTCACGCTGACGCCGGACGAGAGCGGCACGGGGTCGCCGGGCGCCGTCGGCGTGATCCGTGACCTGACCGATCGAAAACGGCGACGAAAGCGACTCGAACGCTACGAGACCATCGTCGAGACGGCTCCGATAGGGGTGTTCATGCTCGACGAGAACGGGACGATCACGGACCACGACGACGAGGCGATGCAGATGCTCGGCCTGTCCGGCGAGTCCTACGCGGACCGGCCGTTCCTCGACCTCGTGGAAGCGGGAGTGTTCGACGTGAGCGTCGTCGACGAGTATCTCGACCTCGTCCGGCACCTGCTGTCGTCCTCGAACGACGACCGTTCGGGCGTCCTCCAGACCCAACCAACGATCGACGGGGAGACGCGGTACGTGGACGCTCACTTCGGCCTCCTCCCCTACGACGAGGAGTTTCGCGGCGTCGCGGGCATCCTGCACGACGTGACCGAGCGACGCCAGCGAGCATCGGAACTGGAGGCCGAACGCGCGTTCACCGAGAGCCTTCTCGACACGCTACCGGACCTGTTCTACGTCCTCGACGAGGCGGGCCGGTTCACCCGGTGGAACGATCGACTCGAGTCCGTGACGGGCTACGACGAGGCGGAACTCGACGGGATGCACGCGACGGAAGTGGTCTCGCCGGACGACCGGGAACTGATCGCCGCCGCCATGGCACGGGTGTACCAACAAGGGACGGACGAGGAGCAGGAGGCACACCTCGTCACCGCGGACGGCGAGCGGATATCGTACCAGTTCAGCGGGAATCTCGTACGGAACGGCGACGGTGAGAGTCCGAAACTGGTCGGGATCGGTCGGGACATCACACAGCGGAAACGTCGCGAACGACGGCTGGCAGTGTTGCGTCGGGTGTTGCGCCACAACCTCCGGAACGAGATAACCGTCCTCTACGGCGCTGCCGACATGATCGACGAACAGGTCGACGACCCGACTGCTACCGAGTCGGTCGAAACCGTCCGGAACGTCGCGGGCGAACTCGACGAACTGGCGGAGACGGCCCGTCACATCGAGTCCGTCGTCGAACGTGGCGACATCCCGGACGACGCGTCCCTGGACCTCGCGACACTCGTGAACGAGGTCGTCGGCCGGGTCGACCGCGAGTACCGGAGGGTCGACTTCGAGACCGAAATCGAGGACGGGCTTCGTGTCAACGCCGACGACAGACTCGGGACGGGACTGGAACAACTCTTGGAGAACGCGGTCGAACACGGGACGGCCGACCCCGGAAGAGAGGACCGGTCAAGAGCAGCGCTGACGGTGTCGGTCCGCGGCCGCCGCGTGGAAGAGTCGACGGTCGAACTCGCTGTCTTGGACGACGGCACGGGCATCGACGAGACGGAGACGGTCGTCGCAGACACGCGCCCCGAGATCACGCAACTCCAACACGGCAGTGGGCTGGGACTGTGGCTCGTGAGGTGGATCGTCGCGTCCCTGGACGGGTCGTTCGACATCGAAGAGCGAGAAGAAGGTGGCACTGCAGTTCGCCTGCGACTCGGGGTGCCGTCCCGACCGCCCGGCTAGTCTTCCTTCATGTCCTGCAGTTTGTCGATGAGTTCCTCGTTCGACTCGTCCGAGTCGAACGATACGGCCCCGTCGTGGTCGTTCTCGTGGACCTGCACGCCGTCGTCCTCGTCGAACTCTTCGGCCTCGTCTCGTTGTTCGGATTCGTCGTAGCTACCAAAGCCCATGTACAAACCCAGCCACTACTGCGACAAAAGGGAACCGGTACGCGTACGGACCTGATATCCGGTTACATTGATCCGGTCCGGGCCTCCGAAACTCACGGGTACGGGTGGTGGTCACGGTCGAGTCGCGCCTCGAACCCGAGAGCCGCCGGAACCGACTGTGCCCGCTCGCCGAAGAACGGTTCGTCGGTGAACAACGGTTGTGCTCCCGGGACGACCACCCTTACGACCTCCAGGTCCACCGTTCGGAGATCCCGGGGGGTCAGGCGCGCGGCGTACGGTGTCAGGTCGGCCGTCCGAACCCGGTCGGCCAGCGCGTCCAGTTCCGCGACGCCGGACCGTGACTCGTCGGGGCCGACGCTGTCGGCCGGAATCGGGTCGGCCGCGTCGACGAATGCCCGCGCCTCGGCCGGGAACTCGCCGTAGCGACCGATCGCTCCGGACTCCCCGCTGGCCGTCTCACGGCCCATCGAGCGCAGTTCCATCCAGTTCTGGACCGCCTCGGCGAGCGACGACCGGGCCGCGGCGGTGGGATCCAGGTTCGCGGCCGACCCGACCGCAAAGCGGGGCCAGGGGCCGTCGTCGCGGTGGACCGCCGTCGCCACCACCGGCACGTCGACGTCCACCGTCACGAGCAGCGACGTCACGGCGAGGTCCTCGGACCGCGCACGCCGTGCGAGTGCCTCGTAGGCCTCGTCATCGACGGCCAGTTCCATCGGTTCGAACGTCGAGTACCACGACAGCATCGTCGCGTCGCGCTCGACGACCTCGTACAGTCCAGACAGGAGCGCGCCGACCTGCGACGTTCCGAGGCCCAGTCCCGTCGTGATCGGGCTGAGGTACCGACGCTCCGGCGGCGGGAACTGCACCGCCTCGGCGGGGAGCAACGCCGGCGCTCCGGTCGCCAGGTTCGCCCCCGGAACCCACTGGATCGGTTCGCTCGGCTCGACGGCCGCGTCGTCGGGGCGGACCAGTCGCTCGGGCGAGACGGCTTCGGGGCCCGGAGTGTCGCCGTCCCCGTCCGTGTCCAGGGCCGCCGGCGGGGCCGACCGGAAGCCCGCCTCGCGGTAGACGCCCGCGGCGTACCGTTCCAGAGCCTCGCCGAGGGCCTTCATGAACGCCGCGTTCCAGTCGGCGTCGACGCCGGCGGCCTGTCGCGGCGCACTCGCGTCGCTGAACCCTGCCGTGTCGGCGTTGCGCGCCAGGTAGTACGGCGCCGGGAACGACTCCAGTTCGCCCACCTCGCTGACGACGCCGACCCGGTCGTCGAGGGTTCGTTCCGCACGCGCCAGTGCGGCCTCTACGTCGACGGACTCGTACTCCCTGGACAGCGTGGTGTCCGGCGGCCCGTCCGCACACGCACACCCGGGGACGGGGAGGAGTTCCCGCTCGGCGTGCGGGAGTTCGAGGACCCGTCCGAGCGGGGCCCCATCCCCGTCGAGCAGTGCCGCGGCGGCGCGCCCAGCCATCGCCCCCGCGAGGCGTCTGGTCGGACGGTTCGGCTCTCCGCGCGGTCCCGCCTCGGACTGGTTCGCGGCGACGCGAGTTCGCAGACAGTCGACGCAGGGGCCCCGGGGGCGGAGCCCGCTGACGCTCGCGTCGAGTCCCGCGACGGGGTGCCCGCCCAGACCCCCGAACTCGACGGCGAGCAAATCGGTTCCCGCCGCGCGGGCGGTCCGACCGGCCGAGAGGACTGTCGACCCCTCACCGGCGACGACGGCGAGGTCGGCGTCGCCCACCTCGTCGGGGGCCCCGGGGGCGAACTCGGCGGCGGCGTCCTCGAGGGCGGCGGCGACGGCCTCGGCGGCGGGGCCGTCTCCACACAGCGTCACGTTCATGCCCGTCGTCTGGCACGGCGCCCGTAAATCGGCGGCGGTTCCGGGTCACTCCGTCCGTGGAGGCCCCGGTACGGTCCGGACGTCTCCGGGCCGGTGTCCGGTCTTGACCGCGTCGTCAACCCGGGTAGTTTATACTCCCTCGGGGTCAACGTGGCACAAGACAGTCCCGCGGGTCACTGCGCCCGGGCGTCGCTGGGAGTTCCAGGGGTCGGACGGAACCGCCCGCGACGCCCACCGTGCGCACAGCGGGGTGCGGAACCGACGCGCTGCAAGACGCCGGGGTTGCGTGCCCAAGCCGTGGGTGTTTACAGACGATGGCGGCGCCCGCCTCGCGGGCTTTCAGTGCTACGACCATGGAAATCGAAATTGCAACCATCGGCGGTTACGAAGAAGTCGGGCGGCAGTGTACTGCCGTTCGCGCAGGCGACGACGTCGTTATCTTCGACATGGGGCTGGACCTCTCGAAGGTCCTGATTCACGACAACGTCGAGACCGAGAAGATGCACAGCCTCGACCTGATCGACATGGGCGCCATCCCGGACGACCGGGTGATGTCCGAACTGGAGGGCGACGTGCAGGCCATCGTGCCGACCCACGGCCACCTCGACCACATCGGCGCCATCTCGAAACTGGCCCACCGCTACGACG
>CAZIVN010000045.1:0-12226 GCA_964542685.1 uncultured Halobacteriales archaeon | reverse complement strand
GGTGCGTCGGCGAGAACGCCGTCGTCGGCCGGTCCATGTGGACGCCGATCTCGCCGGACAGCGCCGACAGCCCGGCCTTCTGGACCGGTTCCGGCAGCGAGTAGGCCTTGCGGAGCCACGTCCCCAGACGGATCTCGCGTTCGAGGTCCTCGCGCCAGGCGGCCTCGTACGCGCCCAGCGTGCCCGGGCGGTCCGGTTCGATCTCGCGGACGGCGTGGTCGGCACAGGTCATGCCGTAGAGGATGCCGCCGCCGGTGAACGGTTTCGTCTGGGCGGCGGCGTCGCCGAGCAGGAACCCCCGCCGCGAGGTCACGGGTTCGGGCGGGCCGATGGGGATGGCGCCGGAGCAGCGCTCGGTGACCGCGGCGCCGTAGTCGTCGACGAACGCCTCGAAGGCCGCGCTCACGTCGTCGCCGGGCGGTGTCGCGAGGCCGTACTCGACGCCGGCGTCGCCCCGTGGGATGCGCCACGCGAAAAAGCGCGGGACAGAGAGGTGGACATCGACGTACGCCTCGTCGTCGGGCGTCTCGTCGAACCCGAGCACGCCGTGGAGGATCTCGTCGGGTTCGGGCAGGTCCAGGGCGTCGCGCACCCGCGAGCGCGGCCCGTCACAGCCGGCGACCATCTTCGCGCGGTGGGTCTCGACGCCGTCGGGCCCCGAGACGGTCACCGCGACGTGGTCGGTCAGTTCCGTGACCTCGGTGACGGTGTGGCCCTCCCGGAGGTCCGCGCCCGCCTCGCGGGCCAGGTCGGCGAGGTGACGGTCCAGGCCGACGCGGTCGATGACGTTCGAGACCACCTCCTGCTTGTAGAACAGTTCCGCGTGGTCGTCGTCGGGGCCGCCGGTGTGAAAGCGCGCGCCGTACACCTCGTTCTGCCGGAGGTCGTCGGGCGCGTCGTCGGCGGTGTACTCCCAGACGTCGGTGCTGACGTGGCCCGAACAGGCCAGCGGTTCGCCGACCTGGCCTTGCTCGAAGGCGAGGACGTCGTAGCCGGCCTCGGCGGCGCGTCGCGAGAACCGCGCGCCGGCGGGGCCACAGCCGACGACGACGAAGTCGTGCATGTCCGCTCGTTGCGCCCGCGTCGGTATATGCGCACCGTTCGACGACACGCTCGTCGCCGCCAGCGGTCGCGTGGCACCGCCGTCGCGGACCGCGACCGGGCCGTCGTCTCGCTTGCCGACGCATCCGGATTTTTACACGTCCCGACGTAACCAACCGGCATGTCCTACGAGCCGGGAACCTGCAACATCGGACGGGACGAGACGCGCAAGCGCGCTGCCATGGGGACGGTCAGTCTGCTGGCGGGCGTCGCCTTCCTCCTGTACGCCGTCTTCGTCGCCGACTGGCCGGCGACGTACGCCCTGGGGTCGTTCCCGTTTTTCTTCGGCGCCGCGATGGGGTTCGTGCAGGCGAAGGTCCGCTTCTGTGCCGGCTTCGGCGTCCTCGGCCGGTACGACCTCTCGGGGTCCGGCGGCGAGGCCGGGCGTGTCGACGCGGCGGACGCACTGGCCAGGGACCGCCGCCGGGCGCTGGGGATTCTCGGGTACGCGGCCGTCGCCGCTGGCGTGGCGACGGGCCTCGCGTACGGCCTCGCGCTGTTCCTGCTCTGAGCGGGCACGACGCCGGACGACCTACTCCGAGCCACCCCGTCGCTCGAGTACCTGTAAGCCGACGAAGACGGTCGCACCGACGAAGAGCCCGGTCACTGCGGCGCGAACGACGGGCGAGTCGACGGGGAGGCTGACGAGCTGGGTGACTGCCGTGCCGAGGGCCGCGAGGACGAACGCCGCGACTCCGAACTTCGGTCTGATGTGTCGGGGTTCGGATACGGGACGAATAACGGTTTCGCGTTCCGGCCCGCCCGACTGCCGGCGGGCGGCCGTCGTCAACGCACCGCCAGCCCGCGAATCGTCCGCTCGCGACAGCGCTCGGGCCAGTCGACCGGGAGGTCGGTCCAGGACGCCCCGGCGTCGGTCGACCGGTACAGGCCGTGGTCGGTCGCTGCGTACATCTCGCCGGGCACCGAGCCACGTTCCAGGACGGCCCGGAGGAAGCCCTCGCCGGTCGGAATCCCGTCGTCGACCCGCTCCCAGGGGCCGTCACCGGTCTTGCGGTAGCAGTAGGACTCGGCGGGCGGCGAGTGGGCCGAGCGGGCGCCACTGGCCGCCGACAGCACGACCGTCTCGGGGTCGGCCGGGTCGAGCGCCAGACTCCAGCAGTACCGGTGGTCCAGCCCGGACTGGGGGTACGCCCACGTGTCGCCGCCGTCGCGGCTCTCGGCGTACCCGTCGCCGGCGGCGGTCCAGACCCGCTCCGGGGCCTTGGGGTGGGTCGTCAGCGTGTGGTTGTCCCGCCGGGCGCCGGGCGGGCGGTCCTGCCAGGTCCGCCCGCCGTCGTCGGTCCGGACCAGGGCGCCGGCCTCGATACCGACGTACAGCCGTTCGGGGTCCGTCGGGTGCGGTTCGAGCCACCGGACGTGGTGGGTGTGGGGGCGGGGCGGGAACGACCACCCGTCGGCCGAGTCCAGGTCTGTCAGGCCGGGGCGTTCGGTCCAGGTCCGCCCGGCGTCCTCGGAGCGGAACACCCGCGACGGCTCCGTGCCGGCCCAGACGACGTCGGAGTCGCCCGGCGAGACGGCCAGCGACGTGACGGCGTCGGGGAGGGCCTCGCCGACGCGTTCGAACGTCTCGGCGCCGTCCGTCGAGCGGTAGAGGCCGGACTCGAAGGTGCCGACCAGGACCGTCCCGTCGGTCGCGGCGACCGATTCGAGGCGCTTCCCGTCGAGGCGCGTTCGCGCGGTCCAGTCCTCGCCCTCGCCCGCGGCGACGACCAGCGTCTCGCGGCTCGCGGCGTACAGCGTGGGCATGGGCGGACGTAGGGGGCCCGGCGCAAAGAATCCGGGGGCGTCGGGGACGTCCCCTCGGCGCGTCGGCGGGTGCCGGGAGCGGTCATCGGCGTACGGGAGTCGAGCGCCGGGTCAACGAAAAGACCTATCGGCGCCGACCCGCCAGGGAGACGCATGGACGCGCTCGACTTCGGCGACGACGGTCTGGTCCCCGCCGTCGCCCAGGACGCCGACAGCGGCGAGGTGGTGATGCTCGCGTACGCCGACCGGGAGGCCGTCAGGAAGACGCTCGAAACCGACCTCGCACACTACTACTCGCGCAGTCGCGACGAACTGTGGCAGAAGGGGGCCACCAGCGGCAACACGCAGGCCGTCGCGGAGGTCCGAATCGACTGTGACGGCGACGCCGTCCTCTACCGGGTCGACCAGTCGGGCGGCGCCTGTCACACAGGCTACCGGTCGTGTTTCCACCGCCGCCTCACCAAAGAGGGGGTCGAGACCGACGGGGACCGAGTGTTCGACCCGGAGGAGGTGTACGGGTGAGCGACGACACAGTCGCCCGCCTGGAGCGGGCCGCGGCGGACCTGGACGACGCCCGCGCGGCCGTCGAGCGCCGGGGCGAGGACGACCTCGAACGGGTCCGCGAGGCCTACGACTGCGCGGCGGACCTCCTGGAGCAGTACCGCGGGAAAGCGACCGGATCCGGCGGCGAGGAGTTCAAGGCCTTCATGCGGTTCAAGAAGTCGTTCACCGAGCTCGTCGAGGGACTGGACGACGACCTGCCCCACCGTGACGCCTTCGAGTCCGCGGCGGACGTCATCGACCGCCGACGCCTCTCGGAGTCGCACTTCGACAGGGCCGAGTCCGCGATCGGCCCCGCCGAGGACGCCGCCGCGGTTCTGGAGCGCCGCGAGGACGCCCACGAGGCGTACCACGAGGCACGCCGGGCAGCCCTCGCCCGGCGCTCGACGATCGACGACGAGATAGCGGACCGCGAACGCCTGCAGGAACTCGGCTCGGTCGACCTGGACGCCTCTGTCGCGCCGCTCAGGGAGCCCATCGAGGCCTACGACGAGGCGGTCACCGACGCCTTCCGGACGGTCCGCTCGGAGTGGAGCGCTCGCGCGGTGCTCGACCTGGCCGACACCGCGGCGGACTACCCGCTCGGGTCGATCCAGAGTCCGCCCGACGAGCTCCTGGAGTACGTCCGCTCTCACGACGCCGGGACCGAACCCATCCCGCAACTGCTCGAGTACGCCGGCTACTCCCGGTCGAAGCTGAACCACTACGTCGACGACGCCGCGGCGCTGAAACGCCACGTCGCAACCGAACAGACGTACCTCGAACGGCTCGACGGGTCGTCACTGACGATCGGCTGGCCGCCGCCGGCCGCCGAACGCCTCCAGTACCGCTGTCGGGAACTGACCTCCATCGTCTCCCGGTTCGCCGACGACGAGGTGGTCGCCCCCCTCCGGACCGTCGAGGACCGGAGCCGCGACGAGACGGAGTACCGCCGCCTGCGGACCGTCGCCCAGGCCCGCGAGCAACTGACCGACGAGCAACGCCGGCGCCTCCAGTCCGGCGAGGTCGAGCGGGAACTGGCCGACTTGCGCGAGGAACGCGAACGGATCGAGACCGCCCTAGAGGAGTACGGACCGCTCGGCTGAGCGCGGCGACGGCGTCACTCGCCCGCCGCGTCCATCGTCGCCAGCATGTCCTGCAGTAACGTCTCCGCCCGGTCGCGCTCGCGGGCCTCGGCGTACACCCGGATCAGCGGCTCCGTGCCCGAGGGGCGGGCCAGCACCCAGCCGTCGCCGAAGTCGAACCGGTGGCCGTCGATGTCGGTGACGTCGGCGTCGGTCGTCTCGGCGCGGTCGGCGACGGCCGCGAGCATCGCCTCGCAACGGGCGTCGTCCTCGTAGTCGACGTTCGCGCGAACGTTGTAGTAGTCGTCGTACGGCGCGACGACGTCGCTGACCGGGCGGTCCGCGAGCAGTTCGAGAAAGCGGGCGGCGGTGTAGGCGCCGTCCCGGGCCAGGCGGTAGTCGGGGAAGAGGACGCCGCCGTTGCCCTCGCCGGCGACGGGCACGCGGTCGCCGTCCGCGAGCAGTTCCTCGATGCGCGTGATGATGTTCGTCGATCCGATCTGGGTCAGGTCCAGGCGGGCGCCGGCGTCCTCGACGACGTCGACCAGTCGCTGGGAGACGTTCACCGCGGAGACGGTGACGTCGCCCGGCGACAGTTCGGCGGCCGCGAGTGCGGCCAGCGTGGCGTCGCCCTCGACGTACTCGCCGTGCTCGTCGTAGAAGATGGCGCGGTCGGCGTCGCCGTCGTGGGCGATACCGACGTCGGCATCGCTGGTCCGGACCAGCGCCCCCAGGTCGTCCAGGTTCTCCGGGACCGGTTCGGGGTCGCGCCCGGGGAAGTAGCCGTCGGCCTGGGCGTTGATCGTGAGGACGCGACAGCCCAGTCGACGGAAGAACCGTGGACTCGTCAGCGCGCCGGCGCCGTGGCCCGGGTCCAGTGCCACGGTGAGGTCGGCGTCGGCGACCCGTTCGCGGTCGACGGCGGCCAGGACCTCCGCGACGTAGTCCTCGCGGACGCCGTCCTTGCGGTCGACCCGGCCGACCTCGCTCCAGTCGGCGTCGTCGTACGTCTCCGCGGCCATCACGCGCTCGATGGCCTCCAGGTCCTCGACGGCCAGTTCGACGCCGTCGTCGCCGACCAGTTTGAGCCCGTTGTACTCAGGCGGGTTGTGCGACGCGGTGACGACCATCGTCGGGACGCCCTCGCGGTCGGCGTACGCCTGTGCCCCCGGCGTCGGGACGACGCCCAGTCGGTCGACGTCGGCGCCGACGCTGGCCAGACCGCTGGCCGCGGCGTCGTTCAACATCTCGCCGGTCTGGCGGGTGTCCCGTGCGACCGCGACCCGATCCGCGTCCCAGACGGTGCCGGCTGCCCGTGCGACCCGGAGCGCGAACGCCGGCGTCACCTCCCGGTTGGCGACGCCGCGCGTCCCGCTCGACCCGAACACCTTCATCGTTGGCTGGTGAGACGGGCACGTTCAAATGGATTCCGAACGCGGCCGTCGCCGCAGCCCCGGGGCTGTCGCTCGGGACGACGCGATTCATGCGCCCGGACCGCGCTGTCCGCCGGGTCCGGGGTCGTGGAGCGATCAGCCGAGGTCGTATCGCGAAACGCCGCCACCACAGGTCGGACACCGTTCGGTCGCGGAGTCGAGATTCTTCCCGCACTCCCGACACTCGTGGTGGACGCTTCGCCCCTCCCCGGCGAACAGATCAGCGATTCCCATTGGTGCTGTGCTCCCCCTGTGCCGAACCGGGCTCCCCATCCCGGACCGACGACAGTGTGGTGCGTGGTAGCAATTTACAGCTCTCGGGGGAGGCTCTTGAATCGTGCACTGGACAGCTAATGCTCCGCTGGCCGCAGTCCGACACCCCAACGCCGATACCACCCGCCGCCGTAGGGTCGGCATGGAGCAACCGGAACCCGCGGCCGACTGGCCGGACGACCCGCTGTCCCCGGCGGCCGCGCGCGACCTGCTGGACCGCGAGGCCGTCGTCGCCGTCTGGACGATGGATCACGACGCCGGCGTCCGCTCGTCGGTGGTCCCGCCCGGCACGTCCGACGACGCCGTCGTCGACGTGGTACTGGAGACGACGACCGGGTTCGAGATGTACAGCTACACGGGCGGCCGCTGGATGGACTACGGCACCCAGCGAAAGGACGACGAAGACGCCCCGTCGATGGCGGGCACGCTCGAGCGGTACGAGGTGCTCGCCGGCGAGTCCGACGCGTTCTGAACCGGGAGGAACTCCCCCTCCCGTTCACCGAGACCTACCAGCCCCGGTACAAAAACCGCCTTTTGAAAAACATACTACAAAATATACTTTCTGGGAGAACTGATGTACGTGGCGGCTGTACTTTCTATCATATGAGTGAGTATCGTCGGACGGTGTGGCGCTACTACGCGTACCACGCCACGACGTCCTACGGGTTCTACGTCCCGGTCGGCGTCCTCTTCCTCCACCGCCAGGGGTACGGCTTCGGACTGATCGGCCTGGCGCAGTCGGCGTTCCTCCTGACGTCCGTGGTCGCGGACGTGCCCGCGGGCTACCTCGCGGACCGGGCCGGCCGCCGCGCGTCGCTCGCGCTTGGCAACGGCCTGGTCGCCGTCGTGATGGCGCTGTACACCCTCGTGCCGTCCGGCGAGGCGTACGTCGCGCTGTACGGACTGTGGGGCGTCGCGTGGGCCTGTCACTCGGCGATCGGCGACGCCTGGCTGTACGAACTGCTGGCCGCGCGGTTCGACGAGTCGACCTTCGCCCACGCGAAGGGCCGCGCCGAGACGGTCGAACTCGCGGTGTCGGCGGGCGCCGCAGTCCTGGGTGGCCTCCTCTTTGCCGTCGCGCCCCCGCTGCCCTTCTTCGCCAACGCGGCCCTCGCGGCCGCCGGCCTCCCGCTCCTGGTCGCGCTTCCGGCGACCGAACGGACCGACGACGACGCCGTCGTCTCCCTCCGGGCGACGCTGGGGGCGCTTCGTACCCAGCTCCGTCGCCCCGAGGTCCGCTGGCTGGTCGCCTACGCGGCGCTGTTCAACGTCCTGTTCTCGCTGACTCGCTGGCTCGAACAGCCGTCGCTGGACGCCGTCGGGATTCCCGTCGCCGGGTTCGGACTGCTGTACGCCGGGTTCAAGCTGCTGTCGGCCGGCGCGATGACCACGACGGGCTGGCTCCAGGAGACGCTCGGGCCGCGACGGTTCTTCCGGCTCATGCTCCCGCTGAGTGCCGTCGCGTACCTGAGCGTCGCCGTCGTCCCGCTGGCGGTGCTTCCGGTGATTGTCCTCCGCCGCCTCCTCGACCGCCTGTCCGGACCGATCCGGAACCAGTACCTCAACGACCGCCTGGACGGCGTGCCCCGCGCGACGGTCCTGTCAGGGGCCTCGATGGCACTGAGCCTCGCGAGTGGCCTCTCGAACGCCGTCGTGGGGCGACTGGTCGAGGTGACCGGGCCCGTCGGCTTCCTCCCGTGGGCCGGCGGTGCGGTCACGCTGGCGGCCGGCGTCCTCTGGCTCGCGACCGACCCGGTGCGGGCCGCCGAGGGCGGTTCCGGGGCCGGGGCGGGGACCCCGGCGACAGCGGATTGACCGTCGTGCGCTCGCCGGAGCAGTCCCTGTCGGGCGTCGAGTCGCCGTGATACTGCCGGACAGGAGTCACTGCGAACGAACTCGCCGACGCTCGGGGAGTTCGGTCGAACAGTTCTGTCCGGCAGTATAAAAAGGGGGAGAGGGTACATCGACACGGCCCGGACGCTCGACGCCGAGGGGGACGGCGCCGAGCCCGGATGCTCGTCCGCGAGTGCGGACGCCGCCGGAGCGGTGGTGGGGGGTCCACTCCGGCGGTGTCGCCCGCCGGCGGTCGGAACCGCCGAAGTCGAACGGCGTGGTAGCGCCTCGACCGGAAAGTGCAAATCGCAGTCCCGGTCGTGGTGGGACGTGCGGATCAGACCACGATGACCGGTGTGCCGACTTATACGGGTTCGTTTCATCTATTACCGGTGATCACCGGTCCCGTAGGGGTTATCACCGGTACACAGTGGAACGAAACCGTATTACTGCTCGTCGTCCTCGTCGTCGTCGATGACGACGTCCGGACCGTCATACTTCTCCTCGTCGGTCACGTCGTCGCTGTCGGCGTCTTCGTCGTCTTCCTCGACGCTGTCGTCGGACTCCTCGGTCTCCTCCTCGTCGTCGGACTCTTCGTCACCGCCGTCCTGTTCGGTGTTTTCACCGTCGCTCTCGTCGTCGCTCTGTTCCTCGTCGCCCTCGTCAGCCTCGTCGCCCTCGTCGCCATCGTCCGGCGTCAGGTCGCTGACGAGGTCGCCGAGCGAGCCGTCACCGTCGAAGTTCGCGATGGCGTCGTGGATCTCCTCGACGAACGACGGGACGTTGGCGGGCATGTCCACGGGCGGGCCGCGGTCGGCACCGCCTGCCGAGCCGTTACCGACATCCTCGGGCGGGCCCTGCTGGGCCGACTCGTTGTCCTCATCGTCGCCGTCGTCGCCGTCGTCGGCTGCCTCCTCACCCGTGGGCGTGTCCACGGGCGGTCCCTGTTCGCCGTCGTCGTCCGGTCCAACGCTGCCTGGGGCCGCTGCGACCGCGCCGGCCGAGACGACCAGTACGGCGACCAGAGCGGCCGCGATGTGCGTGAGTTTCATGAATTCGCTCCGGTCGACACTGTACCCCAGAGGGTCATAAGGGGGGCAAGCGCTGAACGCGGGTTTCGACGGTTTGAACGTCTCTACAGCCGAATTTACGCGGATTAAATCGGATGTAATCCGGGTTCAGCGCGGTGGGTGGGCGGGCGGGCGGACGAGCGCCGAACGGCCGGGCCGCGAAGCGCCCGCGCGGTCCCGAGACGCTCCGGATGGGCCGTCCGAGCGCCGCCCGACCGGCCGGCACGACTGCTGAACGTTTTTCACCCCCCGGGGTGTAGGGGTCGACATGAAGTTCGTCATCGTGGGCTACGGTCGGGTCGGCGCCCGAACTGCTCGGGTGCTCAAGGAAGAAGGCCACGAGGTCGGCGTCGTCGAGGTCGACGCGGACCGCGCGGAGCGCGCTCGCGAGGAGGGGTTCACCGTCGTCGAGGGCGACGGCGCCGAGGAGTCCGTCCTGCAGGAGGCCGGCATCGCCGAGGCCGACGCCGTCGGCGGCCTGACGCCGGACCTGAACGTCAACTTCGCGGCGTGTATGGTCGGAACCCACTACGACTGTCGGACGGTGTTGCGGATCAACGAGGACTACCGCGAGGAGATCTACTCGAAGTACGCCAGCGACGTCGACGAGGTCGTCTACCCCGAGCGACTCGGCGCGGCCGGCGCCAAGGTGTCGCTGCTGGGCGGTGACTTCAACGTCCTCGGCGACCTCACCGAGAAACTCCAGCTGTCGGTGTTCCGGATCGGGGAGGACTCGCCGGCGGTCGGCAAGCGCATCAGCGAGGTCGATCTGCCGACGTCCGGTCGGATCTACGCCCACGGCCGGCGGGCGGACCCGATGTCGATTCCGCTGCCCGGGACGGAACTGCGAGCCGGCGATCGGGTCGCGGTCGTCGTCGAGACGGAGAACGTCGCGGACGTACGGAAGGCCCTGACCGCGACGGCCTGATACGGATCGTTTCACTGTGTACCGGTGATCGCCCGTACGGTACCGGCGATCAGCGGTAATAGATGAAACGAACCCGTATGAGCGCCGCGGCGGATGAGGGAAACGGGGTCGGAAGGGGGGGGGAGATAGCGGTGTCCGGGCGCGCACGGGAGGATGGGAAAGGGTTGCGCGCCCAGCGTGACGATGACAGCCGCGGATCATAAAACCGCGTCAGACGCCCGTCCGACCCGCGTCGTCGGTCCCCGTGGCGTTTATAATGTCCCCCGCGGTACGGGGGAGCATGGCCGACATACTCGCCGAGAACCTCTCGGGCAAGGCGGTGATGGGATCGGACGGCGCAGAGCTCGGACCGCTGTACAACATCACGATGGACCTGAAGACGGGCGAACTCGACGAACTGGTCGTCCAGCCGGACGAACAGTTGCCGCCGGGACTGGAGCTGGACCGCGACGAGTACGGTCGCATCCGCGTGCCCGTCGCGGACGTCCAGGCAGTGAAAGACTACATCGTCGTCGAGCGCTAGATGTACGTTCTCGACGCGACCGCGTTCATCGAGGAGTACCACACCACCGAACAGCAGGCCTCCGTGCCGATGGTACGTGAAGAACTGGAGGGCGAACACGCCTACCGGTTCGACGCCATGGAGGGGTCGGGGATGCACATCCACGTGCCCGACGACGGCGCCGTCGAGACGGTCCAGCGGGTCGCCACCGAGACCGGCGACGCCGACGAGCTCTCCGAGACCGACACCCGCCTGATCGCGACGGCGTTCGAACTCGACGGGACGCTGGTGACCGACGACTACGCCATGCAGAACGTCGCCGAACGGCTCGACGTCCCCGTCGAGGTCATCGCCCGGGAGGGGATCACCGAACAGCGCGACTGGCAGTTCCAGTGTGCCGGCTGTGGCCGCACGTTCGACGAACAGAAAGACCGGTGTCCGATCTGTGGCAGCGACCTGACGCGCAAGAACCCGTCCTGACGCCGGTTACGCCTCGGGCGGGTCCTTCGTCGTCTCCGGGCCCTCGGTCTGCTCCAGCCCGCGACGGATGAGCTGGCGCAACACCGCCTCCTGCGTGAGGTCGTACTCCCGGGCCAGCTGTTCGACCCGTTCGGAGACGTCTTCCTCGCAGACGACGGAGTACCGTCTTACCATGAGGGTTCGTAACACATCTATGAATATAAACCCTTGTCAGACAATTGTCCGACAGACCCTAGATTCGTCCGTCGATTTGCTTGTATAATTTAACAATCACGGTGAGTGTTTCCGGGGTGACGGCACCGCTGTTCATACTACCGGACAGAACTGTTCGAACGAACTCGCCGACGATCGGCGAGTTCGTTCGCAGTGACTCCTGTCCGGCAGTATCACCCGGTCAGCGACGCGTACAGCAACAGGTACTGGACCGCGTTGAACGTGCCGTGGGCGAACACGGGGACCACGAGGTTGTCGGTCCGGGCGTACACCCAGCCGAGGCCGACCGCGAGGCCGAACACGAGTCCGAGACTCGCCGCCGCGCCGACGTCCACCGGGCCCTGGGCGTACGCCGGCACGTGAACCAGCGCGAACACGGCGCTCGTTATCGCGACGGCGGCGGGCCGCGAGAACTGTTCGTACAGCGACTTCTGTACGACGTTGCGGTAGAGGAGTTCCTCGCCGGGGGCGACCGCGAGGTACGACAGCGCGACCAGCACCAGTGCCGCCCAGGCGTCGCCCGCGCCGAGGCGCTGGGTGATCCCGTGTTCCGAGAGGCTCACACCGAGTTCCGAGAGGCCGATCGAAACCGCCAGGAACGCCGCGAGCAGGACGACGGCGCCGCCGACGGCGTACCCGGCGTCGCGGCGGTCCGGGACCGCCAGGTCGAGGAACGAACGGCTCCGCTCGGTCGCCGACATGACGACGGCGCCGTACGCGGCGAGGCCGACCCCCGTCGCGACGGTGGTCAGAATCGTCTCCTCGACGACGGACAGTTCGCCGGTCGCCGCGACGACCGGCGACGCGAGCAACAGCGCGGCGACCTGAATCGCCACCAGCCCCAGCAGTCCGATCAGGACCGCCTGGAGGAGCGCTCGCAACTGGGCCATCGAGAGCGTTCCGACGGTCGGAGCCGGTGCTTCGTCGTCCTCGCCGGCGACCTCTCCCTCCGGCGTCCGCTCCATATCCGCCGTTGGGACGGCGGTGGCATCAACCTGTCC
>CAZIVN010000044.1:0-12377 GCA_964542685.1 uncultured Halobacteriales archaeon | reverse complement strand
CCGCGGCCTACGCGCTCTCGGAGGCCGACACCGACGCCATCGTCGACAACATGCTGGGGACCTTCGAGCGCCGCAAGGAGGTGCTCGTGGACCTCTTTGCCGAGCGCGGTGCCGAGATCGCCGAACCCGAATCCGCGTTCTACGCGATGTTCCCCATCGACGCCGACGACGACATGCAGTGGTGCAAGGACGCGGCCCGCGAGGCCGGCGTCGGTCTGGTGCCGGGCGAGGCGTTCAACACCCCGGGCTACGTCCGCGTCTCGCTCGTGGACACCGAGGAGCGCATCCGCGAGGCCGTCGACCGCCTCGCCACCGAGGGGTTCATCTGATGAGTGACCCCGTCGTCTACGTCACTCGCGAGATCCCCGAGGCGGGGCTCGACCTCGTCGAGGCAGAGACGGAGATGCACGTCTGGGACGGCAAGCTCCCCCCGGAGAGAGACCACGTCATCGAACGCCTCGAGGAACTCGAGGCGGACGGGCTGCTGTGCCTGCTGACCGACGAGATCGACGGCGACGTGATGGACGCCTCGCGGAATCTCGACGTCGTCAGCACGTTCTCCGTCGGGTACGACCACGTCGACGTCGCCGCCGCCGTCGAGCGCGACATCGCCGTGGGACACACGCCAGGCGTGCTCTCGGAGACCACCGCCGACTTCACGTGGGCGCTGTTGATGACGACTGCCCGTCGGACGGTCGAGGGCAACGACTACGTACTGGCCGACGAGTGGGAGACCTGGGGACCGACACTGCTGACCGGGCCGGACGTCCACGGCGCGACGCTCGGCATCGTCGGACTCGGGAACATCGGGTCGACGGTCGCAAAGCGGGCCGGCGGCTTCGACATGGACGTCCTGTACACCGACCCCGAACCACGGCCAACCGTCGAAGCGGACCTCGCCGAGTACGGCGTCGACGCCCAGCACGTCGACAAGGACGAACTCCTCGAGCGCAGCGACTTCGTGACGCTGCACGTCCCGCTGCTGGACACGACCCACCACTACATCAGCGAGGACGAACTCCGCAGGATGAAAGACAGCGCCGTCCTCGTCAACACCAGCCGCGGCCCGGTCGTCGACACCGCGGCGCTGGACACCGCTCTGGAAGAAGACTGGATCGAGCGTGCCGGCCTGGACGTGACCGACCCCGAGCCGCTGCCGGCCGACCACGAGATCACCCGACACGTCCCCGAGAAACTGGTCGTCACGCCTCACATCGCCAGCGCGAGCATCGGGACTCGGGACGAGATGGCCACGATGGCAGCGAAGAACCTGCTCGCAGGGCTCCGTGGCGAGGACCTGCCCAACTCCGCGGTCGAGGACTGGCAACGCAAGTGACGGCGACCCGGCCCCGACGGGGGGAGGCGGCGTCGCGTCGGCTACGAGCACGACTATGGCTTCCCTGACGGAGGGGACGTTTCACGAGAACACTTCCTGTAATTTAAGTGTGGTGGAGGGGCCAATCACCAGTCATGACCACGCCGGACGGAGCGACTGGCCCCCCGACCGTCCCCGCACCGGTCCCGCCGGACGACCCCGACGCCTGGTACGCGCCGGAGGTGCGCGCCCAGCGTGAAGTCCACCCGGGCGTCGTCGCGACGGTCCGCGAGACCGACGACGGGTTCGTCTACGAGACCAGAGAGCCCGCGCTGTCGCCGGCGACGGCCAACGCCCTGGACCGGGTTCACGACCACTTCGCCGACGCACACCTCACCCGCCCGCGGACCCGGGAGGGCGTCGTCGAGCGCATGCGGCAGGGGTTCGACGCCAAGTACCGCGCGGTCGTCGGCCGCCTGGTCGACTGTTCGCCCTCGGCCCGCCGCCGTCTCGACTACCACGCGCTCCGGGACCTCCGGTGTCTCGGCGAGTTGACGCCGCTGGCGCTGGACGACGACATCGACGTCGCGGACGTCGCTGCGGACCGCCTCGTCGTCCACACGAGCGACTATGCGCCGGTCCGGACCCAGGTTCGAGGTGACGCCGAGGGCGTCGACCGCGTCGCCAGTGAACGCCTGGACGACTACACGGTGCCCTTCCGGGACTTCGAGGTTCCCGTCGTTCTCTACCGCGAACGACTGCTGGGCGGCGACGCCTTTCGCGTCAAGTACGCCGTCCGCGAACCGGACCTGCTGCCCGGCGACGAGGAACTGGTCGAGGCCTGCAAGGAACGCGTCTGGGAGACGACCGTCGACGACCTGGTCGAAGACAGCGGTGCGTTCGTCCGCGACCGTGCAGAGCAGTTCCTCTCCCGCCAACTGACGGCCAGGAACACCCGTGCCTGGCTTGACGCCACCCGGCACCGTCTCCGCTCGACGCTCGCGGCCTACGGCGTCGGCGTCCCGCCTGTCGACGGCCGCTACTCGGAGGACCGCCTCTCCGACCTCGTGTACTACGTCCTGCGCGACTACGTGGGCGAGGGGAAACTGACCGTCCCCGTTCGCGACCCGAACCTCGAGGACGTCGAGGCCAACCGCGTCGGCGAACGCGTGAAAGTCGTCCCCCGGGACACGGGCGCCGTCGACGGCCGGGTCCCGACGAACCTGACCTTCGAGAGCGAGACGGCGTTCGTGAACGTCGTCACGCAACTGGCTGCCAGCGACGGCGTGGAACTCAACGCCGCCCGTCCGAGCGCGAAGGTCAACCTCGACCCCGACGGCGTCCCGGGCGACGTGACCATCCGCTGTGCGGTCGCCCTGCCGGTCATCTCCGAGGACGGGCCGCACATCTCCATCCGGAAGCAGTCCCCCGACGCGATGACGCCGGTCGACCTCCTCGAACGGGACAGCCTCCCGACGGAACTGGTCGCGCTGCTGTGGCTCTGTTACGAACACCACTGCGTCGTGCTGTTCTCCGGTCCGACCGGGGTCGGCAAGACGACGTTGATGAACGCCCACATGCCGTTCGTTCCGTTCGACGACCGCCCCATCAGCATCGACGAGGGCTCCCGCGAGGTGCGCCTTCCTCACGAGACGGGCGTCTCCCTGACGACCCGGGACCACGAGTCGGAGTACAAACGCGTCACGATGGCCGACCTGATGACCGAGACGAACTACCTCAACCCCGACGTCGAGGTCATCGCCGAAATCAACACGCCCGAATCGTTCGAGACCTTCGCCGAAGTCCTCAACACGGGTCACGGCGTCATCGGGACGACACACGCCGAGGACGTCGAGACGCTGGTCAACCGCGTCATCGAACAGGGCCTCCCACCCTACCTCCTGCGGGAACTCGACCTCGTGGTCTTCCCGCGACACGTCGGCGGTCGTCGGTACGTCGGCGAGGTCGTCGAGTTCGTCGACCCCGACTCGGACACCGGCGACGGCGTCCCGGACGGTCGCATCGAGAAGGGCGACGCGGAGGTGGGGTACAACGTCGTCTGTCGACGGGACGGCGACGGGTTCTCGTACGCACACGACCACCCGGAACTGGGCGACGACCGGCGCCGGATCGGGATCGACCTGTACGAGCGCATCGCACAGCGCACGGATCGGTCGGTCGAAGCCGTCGAACGGGAGTTCCTCCGGAAGCACGCCTACGTCCGGTACCTGCGGCGGGATGGGGTCGACGACTTCGACGAACTGTTCGACTTCCTCGCGGACCTCCGGACCGAGGAGACGGCCACCGTCGAACGAGTTCGACGGGACGCCTCGGTCAGGGATCCGCCGACCATCGGAGGTGACGATGACTGAGGGATCGACGGCGGAGAGAGCGGGGACGCCGGAGCGGTCGGGGGCGGCCGAATCCGGATCGTCGACCGCGTCGGGTGGGCGTCACTCGGCGGCGGACCGCGGCCTGTACGCCCTGTTCTCCAGACACGTCGACCGCCTTGCCCACCAGCGCGACAGGGACGTGTACCGCGGGGCCGACGTCGGCGTCGACTTCGAGACGTACCTCGTCCGAGCCTACGGCGTCTCGTGGCTCGTCACCGTCGGGGTCTGGACGACGCTGTTCTGTGTGGCGGTCGCCACGCCACCGGCGACCCGGACGGCTCTGCTCGGGCGCGTTCTGGGCCCACTCCCGTGGGTCGGCACTGGCCCGGTCCCGGCGGCGGTCGTCGTGGCGCTGGTCGGGGTCCTCGGAGGCCTCGTCTGCAAGCGCGGGGTCGTCAGGCTCGCCGGCCAGTACCTCCGGTGGCGGGCGAGGGCCCGTCGGGTCGGCATCGAGCGGACGCTGCCGGGTGCCGTCAGGTACCTGCGCGTCCTCGCGACCGGCAGCGACGACCGGCGGACGATGCTCCGGAAAGTCGCGAACAACGAGGACGCCTACGGCGAGACGGCCGTCGCGGCCCGGCGGACGCTGAACAAGGCAGCGCTCGTCGGCAGTCTGGACGAGGGGCTCCGCATCGTCGCCCGGGACACCCCGTCCCGCAGTGCGCTCGCACCGTTCCTCCTGAAGTTCCGCGAACACGGCCAGCAGGGCCAGGACGCCCTGGAGAGCTACCTCCGGATGGAGAGCCGGATGCTCTCGCACCGCCAGGACCGCGAGCGAGCCAAAGCCCAGGGCTTCCTCGAACTCGTCTCGGAACTGTTCGTCGTCCTGCTTGTGTTGCCCGCCCTGTTCGTCATCGTCGTCACGGTGATGAGCGTCCTCGCGCCGGGCCTCAACGGCACCGTCGGGACGCCGGTCGGGCCAGTTCCGGTCCGGACCGTGCTCGTCGCCGCCAGTGCGGCGTTCATCCTCGTCGTCGGGGCGGGCAGCGCGTGGCTGGTCGACAGTCTCCGACCACCTGCCCAGTCGTCGCCCTCGTACGACCTCCCGGACAGCGGCGTCGCGACGGTCGCCTCGGCGCTCGCCAACCCGGCGAGCGCCGCGGTCGTCACGCTGCCGCCGGCCGCCGGGCTGGGGGTCTGGCTCGGCACCGTCGGCGTCGACCCCCTCGGCGCCCTGCTCGCGGCGTACGTCACCTTCGCCGTCCCCGTCGGACTCGTCGCGGCGCGGCGCGTTCGCCGCGACGACGCCAAAGACCGGGAACTGAAGGATTTCGTCCACGCCGTCTCGGGACACGTCGCGCTCGGGCGGCCGTTCTCGGGCGCCGTCGAGGTGGTCGCCCGCGAGGTGGACCTCGGCGCACTGAACGACGACGTCGCGGACCTCGCGTTCAACGCGAACCTGACGACCAGGGACGAGGACCTCCGGGCGGGTGCACTGGACCGGTTCGTCGACCGCGTCGGGACGCCGCTGGCAGAACAGACGGTGGGACTGATCACCGGCGCACTCGACGCCGGCAGCGACGCGGAGGACGTCTTCGAGACCCTCCAGACCGAAGTCGGGCGGCTCTACCACGAGAAGAAGTCCCTGCGCGACGCGATGCTCGTCTACGTCGCCGTCGGGTGGACGACTGCACTGCTGGTCGTCGGTATCGCCGTCGCGGTCAACCTCCACGTCCTCGACAGTTTCGCACAACTGTCTGCTGCCTCGGGCCAGGGTACCACGATGATTCAGCGCGACGCGGTGGACCTGCCACGCGAGCGGTACCGGTTCTACGTCATCACGCAGGCGACGATGCTCGCCTGTGGCTGGTTCTCCGGGTCGGCGAGTCGCGACTGGTACGCCGCACTGCTGCACTCGGGACTGCTCGTCGCCGTCGCCGGCCTCGTGTTCGCGGGGGTGGGCATGACGTGAGCCGCGAGGAGCGATCCACCGACGGCAGACGCCTCCCGCCCCGCGCCCAGTCCCACGTCGTCGGCGTCGCGATTCTCCTGTCGATGACGCTGCTCGCCATCGCCGGGATCACCGCCGGACTCGGTTCGGTCGTCGACGACAGCGCGGCCAACGCCGACGCGGAGCGGGTCGCGTCGGACCTGGAGGCGACGCTCCGGCCGGTGGAGACGACCGGCGTCCACCGCGGGACCGTCCGGTTCGGCGACGGGGAACTCCGAACCGTCGACCGCGAACTGCGGGTGCTGAACGACTCCGGCGTCGTTCGCACCGTCGACGTCGACGCGCTGGTGTACGAGGTCGGCGACCGTCGCGTCGCGTTCCAGGCCGGTGCTGTCGTCCGGGGGACCGGTGACGCGGCCAGCCTTGCCGGACGGCCACCGATCGTCGCCGCGCCGGACGGTGGGGACCTGATCGTCGGCGCGCCACGACTCGGCGGCGAGGTGACCGCCAGCGGCCGGACCGAGCGGACGCTGCGGACGAACGTCTCCCACGAGCGGACCGCCCTCGGCGAGGGACGTTACCGGGTCGCCGTCGAGACGGCGACGCCAGCGGCCTGGGTCGCGGCGTTCGCGGCGCGCAACGCGACGGTCGTCGCCACCGACCGGGACCTCGACGGCGACGGCGTCGGTAGCGTCGTCGCACGGTTCCCGGGGCGACGGACGGCCTACCTCGTCGTCCACGAGATGCGACTGGAGGCCGAGGATGCGTGAGGCGTCCCCGGGTCCCGGCGACTCGCCACCGCTCCGGCGGGACGACCGCGCGCTCACGCCGGTCGTCTCGAAGGCGCTGACGGTGAGTCTGCTCGTCCTGTACGTCGGCGCCCTGGCGGCGTCGCTGTACGGCGGCGTCGTCCCCGACTACCGCGACGCTGCCGGCGAGGAACTGGGCGAGCGGACGCTTGCCGGTGGGGCCCTCGCCGTCGAGGACGCCGTGCCGCCCGCCGCGGCCGACGCGACGGTCGAGCGCCGCGTCGACCTCCCACCGACGATACGGGGGCGGACCTACGAGATCCGCGCCGAGAACCGGACGCTCGTCCTCGACCACCCGCGCCTGGCGACACAGCGTCGCGAACTGACGCTCCCCGAGCGGGTCGTCTCGGTGTCGGGGACCTGGCACAGCGCGGAGCCGACGCTCGTGCGGGTCGAACGGGTGGAAGGTGGCCTCGCGATCCGACTGGTGTCGGGTGATCGCTCGTGACTCGCATCCCGAACGCCGGGCGGCGGGGACAGGCGAACCTCCTCGCGGTCGCCATCGCGGCGGTCGCACTGGCCGGGGCGGCGGCCCTGGGCGTGTTCGTCGCGGACACCGCCTTCCAGAGCGCACAACGGGACGCCGACCAGCGGGCGACGGCGGTGACGCTCTCGGACCGACTGGTCGCTCCCGACGGCCCGGTCGCGGAGCGGCCGAACGTCCTGAACGCCTCGAAACTGGCCGCCGTCGACGGGGAGACGCTCGTCGAGCGGTACCCGGTCGCGGCCGACGCCGCCGTCCGCGTACGCGTCGACGGTCGGGTGGTCGCCGAACGGGGGGACCCCGACGGCGGCACGACGGTGCGACGGATCGTCACGGTTCGGGAGGAAGGCAGACGCACGATCACGCCGTCGCTGTCGACGGACGCCGACCGCGGCGTGACGCTCCCCCGTCGAACCGACCGGGTCCGGCTCCGGATCGATCCGCCCGAAAACGCCACGGTCCGCACGGTCCGGGTCGACGGGCGCGTCGTCCTGCACGCGCCGGACGGACTGAACGGGACCTACGTGGTGTCGGTGTCGCGCCTGGAGACGGTTCGGCTCTCCGTCGACGGGACGGGCTCGCTCCCGGAGGGAGCGGTCGCGGTGACCTACTTCCCGACGACCACGCGGAAGGCCACGCTGGCGGTGACCGTCGATGCCTGATCCGGCCGCCGACCGCGGCCAACTGTCGCTGCCGGTCGTGGAGGCGGCGGTCGGCATCCTCCTCGTCCTGGCGGCACTGTCGACGTTCGCGCTGTCGCCGGCCGGTCCCGCCACTCGCGAGGCACAGCTCGATCGGTACGCCGCCGACGCCGGCGACGCACTGGCGGGCGAGGCGCCGCGCCACGGCGAGGCGACGCGGCTCTCGGAGGTCGTCGCCAGCGAACGTGCCTTCGAGCGCGAACGCGACGCGCTCGAGCGGCGGGTAGAGCGCATCCTCCCGGACAACCTCCTGTTCCGGGTCGAGACGCCACACGGGGCCGTCGGCTACGACCCGCCGGCGGACGCGCCGGTCGGCGTCGAACGGGTGCCGACCAGCGGCGGGACCGTCGTCATCAGGGTGTGGTACGCGTGACCCGGACTGGGCCGCCCCGCCCCGGCTGCCGCGGACAGACGGTGCTCCTGGCGGCGGCAGTGATCGCACTTGCACTCGTCCCGCTCGCCGTTGCGTACGTCGGGCTGGGCGCCCATCCGGACGTCGAGACGGCGACCGACGCCCCGGACGGCGAGCGGACCGTGACCGGCCTGGAGCAGTCGCTGGCGGACGCCCGGACCGACGTCCCGGCGACGTACGACTGGGCGAACCGGACGGCGGCCGCCGGGACGGTCCGGGAGCGACTGGCGCCCGCGATCGACCGACTCGAGACGGCCGGCGTCGAGGACGGCGTCGCGCGGTCCGTGACCTACAACGCGACTGCGGCCCGGGCGTGGGCCGACGAGAACTGTCCGGGCGGCCCTGCCCGCCAGTTCGGCGACTGCGAGGCCATCGACGGCGTCGTGGTCCAGGACCGTCTCGGTGAAACGCACGTCCTCGCGGCCGCGTTCGACGTCCGGGTCACGACCGAGCACGGGACGACGCGGCTGACCGTCGTGGTGACGGTGTGGGCCCCGGACGAGCCCGAGACGGGATAGTGTCCGCCGGACGCCCCGTCGCGGTATCGCCTGTCACTCGATTACTCACACCAGAGCTCATCGTGAATATGTGGACCTTTCACATACCTGCCCCACGTTCGTTCGGATGGCACGGGGGTTCTGGCTCCACGTGACTAGGCACCCACTCGACATGCAAGCTGCCTCCGTGTCACGTTCGAGCACGACAGCACCGCTCTCGAACGCCCACCGCAATCCCGACGACGTCGGTCGGAAGGTGAGAGGCTCCGTTGGCGCATGGGAGGTGTCAGGGGGTCGGGACGTCGACCCCTCGTCGCGACCGCAGGCCGACCGTCTTCCGGGGGGTTGGCGGTCCCTGCGGCCGGCTCTCCCACACTTCGAGACGGCCCGCGACGGTCGCGTAGCACGGCGCACTCCCACTCCCCTTACCACTCCCACTCGATCACTTGCCGGTCCTGCCACAGTTTCCCGCCGGACTCCCGGCGGCGACCCGGAACAGTCGGACGGGCGTCTCGGCGCCCGCTTCGGCGCTCCGGGGAGCGCTGGCGCCCCCTACCTCCGTCCGGACCCACCCCGGACTCACCGCGTTCGCCAGCAGTCCCTCGTCGGCGTACTCGCCGTGGCGGTACGCGGTCAGTCCGCCGATGCCGACCTTCGAGATGCGGTAGTTCCCGCCCACCTGCCCCGCGGAGGTGGACGTCGTCTGTCTCGGCCCTGCACGAACCGTCGCTGCCAGTGGCGTGAGTGCCGGCCTCGCGGCACCCGGCGTGCGGACCCCGCCGACCCCCCCGACCCACACATTCGAGTGACTGGAGTCCGCAGACCGACTGTGAGCGACGATCTGGTCTACCGGTGTCTGAACTGCCTCGAGGAGACAGTCTCCAGGGACTTCGACGTCTCGCATCTGTCCCGGACCTGTTCGACCTGTGGCTCCTTCCAGCGGTTCGTCAACGAGGTCGTCTACGAACAGTTCCAGGCCTTCGAGGCGTCGCCGCCCGAGGACGTCGACTGGGAGGACCTGGACCGCGAGGAGAAACTCCTCGTCAGCGAACGGGTCACGCGCTCGAACAGATCCATCGAGGACTTCGAGCGCCGAGACGGGTGACGGTGCGTCTCACTCCTCGACCTGCACCGTCCGCTCGGCCGTGACGCAGCCCTCGACCGAGAGCGTCGGCGTGTCCGTCGCAGGCGCGCCCGCCGGAAACGACAGCGAAACCGTCCTCGTCTCGCCGGCGTCGACGCGTTCCTCGACGACGGTGGCCTCGTCGTCGTCGGCGACCCCGGTGGGCCACTGGACGGCCGCGAGGAATCGCCCGGTGACGTCGCTCGTGTTCCGGACCGTCAGGTCGACCGGCACGTCTTCGGAGCGCGCCACGCTGTCGGGCACTGCCAGCGACTCGAGCGTGAACGACGGTGGCGGCGACGCCAGTCGGGCGCGGGCTTCGTCGGGCAGGGGCCACGTCGCGTCCGTCCCCGCGACGCGTATCTTCGGATCCGATCCCGACAGTGGCGACGGAACGCGAAACGCCAGGGTCCCGTCCGGGTCGTCGCCGTACCCGACCTGACCGCCGGAGCGGCCGGCGACGGCGGAGGGCCCCTCCAGATCACGTCCGACGAGCGTCCGGTCCCAGGACTCGCCGCCGACCTCGAAGACGAAGTCCGGTAGATCGTCAGTGCCGGGTCCCGAGACGGTCGCGATGACGTACTGCTCCTCCGGCGGTGCGAAGACCCTCGTCGACCCGGGCCAGTGGTAGAACGTGATCGCTTCGTGCACCGCGACGTCGGACACCGTTAGGTCGGCGGCGACGTCCTCGCTGGTCGTCGCCATCTCGTCGTTCGTGACAGTCCGAGTCGCGTCGTCCGTGACAGTCCGAGTCGCGTCGTCGGTGGCCGTCTCGGGAGGCGTACCGTCGCCCTCTGTCTCTCCAGCCTCGGAGAGACAGCCTGCGAGCCCCGGAACGGTCGCACCGAGGACCGCGAGGTAGTCGCGCCTGGAGGGCATACAGTCACTGGCTCGACCGATCGGGGTACGTACTTTGTGGTGTGGCGCCGACGACTGCTCCGTCGGTTGCGACGGCGCCGATCACTCCCTGACGACCAGGAAGGTTCGGTCGCCCTGACGCTCGACGGCCACCTCGGCGTCGGCGGCGACGCGGTCCCGGACGTACGACGGCAGGCTCTCGGTCCACAGCCCGGTGATCTCGACGGTGGTTCGGTCCCCGTGACGCGTCGTTCCCTCCAGGGGGTTGAACTGCGTTCGGGCGACCGCTCGTTCGGTGCTCATACGCGATTCTACGAGCGGGAGGCACTTGAACCGGACCCGTGCGGAGTGAAAGTGAAACTCGCTGCTGTGGAGCTGTTACGGTCGGTTCAGCTCCGATCCGGTCGGTTCGACCCCCGGACGATCGCACCGCTGGTCGCCCCCGTCGGTCCTCGACTCGTCGACGAGCTGGTCGTCCAGGCCCCACTCCGCGGCGCGTTCCCTGGCCTCCTCGCGGGCCTGGTCCTTGATAGCGGCGAGCGCGTCGTCGTCGGCCAGGAACTCGGCGACGGGGTCGGCCGCGTTCCCGAGGCGCTCCTCGGGGGCCCGCTCCCGCGTCCGGTCGGCCAGGCCCGGGTCGTCGGCCAGTTGCTCGGCGGGACGGCCCGGCGGCACGCGCAGCGAGTCGGCGGCGTGTGCACGGTCCAGAGCCGCCGTGGCGGTGGCGAACAGTTCCACGCGTACTGGCCCCGGGGCGGCGACGTCCGCGAGGGCCGGCGGACCGCCGCGGTCGGTCCCGGCGTGGTACGCGAGCACCGGCACGCCGTCCTCGAAGGTGAGGACGCCGCGGTCGCCGTCGTCGAACAACAGCGCGTCCTGTGGTTCGAGCAGGCCGTAGCCCGTCAGGCGCCGGTCCAGGGCCTCCGCGAGGGCGGCCCCCGGGCCGTCGACGACCCTGGCGTACACCGGGTCGCCGCGTGGCAGTCTCATGGCGGGTCCGGGACGACGGCGCTGCGAAAGCGGTCCGCCACGGCGTCGGCGCCGGCGTCGTCGACGCGGAGTCGCTTCGCGGCGCGGCGGAACGCCGTCGCCGCCGGACTGTCGGGCGCGTGGGCCAGCAACGGCTTCCCGGCGTCGCGTGCGGCCCGCGCGGCGTCGCTGTCGGGGACCGTCGCCAGGTGCGGGCCGTCGAAGTAGCGGTCGACCTTCTCGTCGATGCGGTCGACGGCCCCCTCGTCGTGGACCTTGTTGAACAGGACGCCGGCGCCCTCGGTGCCGTAGGAGCGGGCGTACTCCTGGACCTTGAGGCCGTCAGACAGCGCCGGAATCGTCGGCTGCAACACGACGACGAGTCTGTCCGCGAGGACGATCGGTAAGACGGCGCTCTTCGAGCCAAGCGCGGCCGGCGAGTCGAGCAAGAGGACGTCGGTGTCGGCGGCCAGTTCGGCGACGACCGCCCGTAACCGCTCGGGGTCGGCCGCCCGGAACGCCTCCAGCCCAGTCCCACAGGGGACGACCGACAGGCCGAACCGGTCGTACGTCGCCGCCGCCACGTCCGTCCCGGTTTCGGCGATCAGGAGGTCGTGCAGGGTCACCTCCACGTCCGCCAGGCCGGCGTGAAACAGGAGGTTCGCCATGCCAGTGTCGGCGTCGACCACGGTCACGTCGTACTCCTCGGCCAGGGCCATCCCCAGTGCGAGCGTGCTCGTGGTCTTGCCGGTCCCGCCCTTCCCGCTCGCGACCGCAAGCGCCTCGACCATCGGCCGATGTTTGGCCCGCTCTCCGGGATAAACGTTCGTCTTCTGGCCCGTCGGCGAGCGTCGTCGAACCGTCCCGCCGGGAACACTACAGCGGCGAGAGGATGCCGTCACCTGGCAACAGTTCCGTGTGGCAG
>CAZIVN010000043.1:0-12564 GCA_964542685.1 uncultured Halobacteriales archaeon | reverse complement strand
CGAGGAAAAGCACCTTGAGGGTGGAGCGACCTCTTGTGCGTAATGAGCGACACCGACCAGGACCACGATATGCGACTCCTCCTCGAGACCGACGACCCGGAGTTCCACGAGGTGCTGACCTGCGTGTTCGGCATCCAGCCCCACGAGACGCGCACCTACCTCTCTCTGCTCGACCACCCGAGCAGCACCGTCGAGGAACTCGCCGACCACCTCGACCGTGACCGCAGCAACGTCAACCGCTCGCTGACGACTCTGCTCGAACGGGACCTCGCCGCGCGCGAACGGCGCCTGCTGGACGCCGGCGGCTACGTCTACCAGTACTCCGCGACGCCGTTGCCCGAGGCCAAGACGATGCTCCACGACGCACTGGACGCCTGGGCCGAACGGGTCCACGAGGAGATCGACGGGTTCGGGACCGGAGACCACGGGAACTGACGCGGGCCGACCGCGTCGGAGTCGTACGGTTCACTCCACGCACTCGCCACCGAGCGCGATCCGTGGATCGTAGGTGCCGTCGCGTGCGACCGTCGGGCCGAACGCGAAACACTCCGGTTCGCGGTCGGCGTACTCGTGAGTGTGCGTCTCGCCCTCGTCGACGGCGACCTCGGTCACGAGCGGCCCTGGCCCGTCGCCCCAGGGTCCGCCGATCCGGTCCTCGGTCCACGTTCGACCCTCCGCCGCCGGGAGGTCGTGAGTCGAGCGGTGGACCTGCTCCCCGTCGTGTCGGAGTTCGACGGTCAGACGGTGCGGTTCCTCGTGGAAGTTCCTGGCGACGACGGCGACGACTCGCGGCGCCCGGGACTCGTTCCCGTCGTTCGAGAGACAGCCCGACAGGAGGGCGGTCGAGACCCCTGCGGACGCCAGGACGGTGCGGCGCGATACGCCCATCACGGGGGGGACGGCAGCGAGTCGAATCAATCCACCGCTCCCGGCGTCGGGGGACCGGATCCCGCCCGTGCCGACCGCGATAGACACGCCTTTCCCGCCGTCGGGCCAATCCCCGCCAATGAGCAGGGACCTGTTCCTCCGGGCGGCCCGCGGCGAGCGAACCGAGCGCCCGCCCGTCTGGCTGATGCGCCAGGCCGGCCGGTACCTCCCGGAGTACCGCGAACTGCGCGCAGAGTACTCGTTCCTGGAGGCGATCAAGACCCCCGAGGTGGCCGCCGAGATCACCCTCCAGCCCTACGAGCGGTTCGCCCCCGACGGCGTCGTGATGTACTCGGACATCCTCACCGTCCTGGAACCGCTGGGGTTCGACTACCACCTCGAGTCCGGCGTCGGCCCGGTCGTCGACCGCCCCGTCGAGGGGCCCGGCGACGTCGTCCGCCGGGAGCCGGACGCAACGACGGTGCGGGCCGAGACGGACTACGTCGCGGCGCTGCTGGACCGACTCGACGACCGCCTGGACGACCAGGCAGCGCTACTGGGCTTCGCCGGCGGGCCGTTCACGCTCGCCTCCTACGCCGTCGAGGGCGGGCCCTCCCGGTCGAAGATGGAACTGCGCGGCCTCCGGACCCGCCACCCCGACGCCTTCCGGCGCCTCCTGCGCTCCTTCGCCGACGTCGTCGCGGAGTACCTCCGGATGCAGGTCGAGCACGGCGCCGACGCCGTCCAGCTGTTCGACACGTACGCCGGGATGCTCGGGCCCGACGCCTACCGCGAGTTCCTGTTGCCCCTGCACCGGGAGATTCTCGACGCCGTCGACGTGCCGACCATCGTCTTCGCCCGGAACATGGGCGGGCGCCTGGACCTGCTGGCCGACGCGGGCGCCGACGTCGTCGGCCTGGACTGGACGGTCGACGTGGCCGACGCTCGCAACCAG
This sequence comes from uncultured Halobacteriales archaeon, assembly GCA_964542685.1. Taxonomy (GTDB): domain Archaea; phylum Halobacteriota; class Halobacteria; order Halobacteriales; family Natrialbaceae; genus CAZIVN01. The sequence continues at coordinate 10,742 of CAZIVN010000043.1, read as the reverse complement.
CTGGGCGACCACCCAGTCCAGGGGAACCTCGACCCCGCAGAGCTCCAGGCCGCGCCCGAGCGCGTCCGGGAGCGCACGGCGGCGGTCATCGAGGCCGCCGGGCCGGAGGGCCACGTCCTGAACCTCGGCCACGGCGTCGACAAGTCAACGCCGCCCGAAAGCGTCGCGGCGTTCGTCGAGACGGCGAAGGAGTGGTCCTGGGAGTGATACGGTTTCGTTTTATCTATTACCGGTGATCACCGGCCCTGTACGGGTCATCACCGGTAAACAGTGAAACGAAACCGTATGAGTCGGGTGCAGTCGCTGCCGACCGCGCGCCGGGTCAGGACGGCGCCGGCGTCGCCTTGCGGTCGGCGTCCGCGTCGCCGTCGCCCCGCGCCGCGGTGGCCGCGAACCGGCCGGCCAGTCGTTTCGCCTCGCGGATCCGCGCGGGCACGCCGAGGCGGGCCGCGTAGTTCGCCGCCAGCGTGATTCCCTCGGGCGGGTCCTCGTCCGCGATGCCGTCCCAGGTGGCGTCGTAGGCGGGGATGGCGTCGCGGACGACGTTGACGCCGAGCGGGGCCGCGGGCGTCCCCATCACCGTCTCGAACTCCCGGGCAGCGATCTCGCCGATCTCCGCCTCGGACAGGTCCAGCAGGTCGGGATCGTGCATCCCGCCCATGAAGCAGGTGTACAGGCCGTCCCGATCGAACGCCGAGGCGTTCCAGGTCACGCCCAGCGTCCGCAGCGGCTCGTCGCGGCGCACCTGGTAGCCCAGACCCTCGCGGTCGTCGTCGGCCCGCACGAAGGCGTACGCCAGCGAGTTGTAGGTCAGTCCCGAGAGGCCCTCGGCCAGGTCGGGCGCGACGTCGGCCAGAATCTCGGCCGCGGCGGCCGCCGGCGCGGTGACGACAACCTCGTCGAACCGCTCGCCCCCGTCGGCCGTCTCGATCCGGTAGCCGTCGTCCGCGGCCCGGACCGTCTCGACGGGCGTCTCGAAGCGCACGCGGTCGGCGTGAGCCTCGGCCAGGGCCCGCGGCAGGGTCCCCATCCCGTCGTCGAACGTGACCGGCGGCGGCGTCGGGTCGCCGCCCGGCGTCAACCGTTTCAGCGCCGGCCACAGCAGCGTCCCGTACGTCCCCTCGATCCGCATCACGCCGTCGAGGGCGTGTTCGGCGGGCATCGCGGCGGGGTCCGAGCCGTAAGTGCCGCCGTACAGCGGCCCGATCAGGTTGTCGTACGCCTCGCGGCCGAACTTCCGGACGAACGCCTCGGCGGCGGTCTCCGCGGGATCGATCTCGTCGGTCAGCGGTTCCGCGAGCAGCCGGGCCTTCCCGCGAGCGGACAGCAGGTCCGTCCGCAGGAACGCACCGACAGACAGCGGCGCCTCGCGCAGGCGGCCGTCGGCGTACACGTACAGCGGGAGGTCGTCGTCGCCGAACACGACCGACGACCGGAGACCGAGGTCGTCGACGAGCTGGGCGACGTCGTCGGTCATGCGCGTCCGCTGGGGGCCGTACTCCAGGACGACGCCCTCCCGTTCGACGGAACGGATCACGCCGCCCGGTTCGGCGTCGGCCTCGAAGACGGTGCACTCGACGTCCCGGCGGTCGAGGTGGTGGGAAAGCGCCAGGCCGGTGATGCCGGCGCCGACGATGCCGACCCGCATGACTACTCCCTCGGGGCGTTGAGACACATCGTCCCCGGAACCGACCGGCACTGGCACTGCCGGAACTGGTAGTACTCGGGGTCGAAGTCGGTCACGAACGGTTCGACGAGGTCCGCGAGCACCGTCGGGAATCGCTCGTCGTCGTGCGGGACGGGCACGCGGTGGAACTCCAGGCCGCCCTCCTCGGCCTCCTCGGCGAGTTCGTCGTCCAGTTCCGACAGCGTCTCGCTCTGTTCGTGCATGAACGAGATGGGTTCGACGACGACGCGGTCGACCTCGGGGTCGTCGCCGAGGTCCTCGACGACAGTCTCGATCGACGGTTCCGTCCAGGGGATGTTCCGGTTCTCGTGGTTCTGGTAGCCCAGGGCGTACTCCTCGATGCCGACCAGGCTGGCCATCGTCCGACACCACTCCTCGACGTAGATATCGTACCGGCTGCCCTCCTCCAGGTAGTGCCGGGGGGTGCCGTGGGCCGAGAAGGCGACGCGAGTGCCCTCGCCGTCGGGGTCCAGGTCGCGTTCGTCGAGGAACGACGAGACGTTCTCGGCGCGCAGGCGGTTGTAGGTCGGGTGCTTGTGCCAACCAGTGATCGGGTCGACCGCGGGGTCCCAGCCGTCGACCGCCGCCACGGCAGCCTCCAGGTCGTCGTTGGCGGCGACGTTCGTCGAGGCGCCACACAGCGGGTAGACGGGGAGCCCGATCAGGTGGTCGACGCCGTCCGCGTGGGCAGTCCCGACGGCGTCCTCGATCAGGGGTTCGGTGAACTGGTAGGCCTCGTACACCGCGGCGTCGATCCCGCGGTCCTCGAGTTCCGCCACCAGCCCCTCGGCCTGGGCGGCGGACTGCTCGTTCAGCGGCGAGCCGCCGATCTCCTCGTACTCCTCGATGAGGCCCGGCGCCCGGCGCTGGGCGAGGGTCCGGGATCGCTCCAGGGCCGCCTCCCGGGAGTCGTACTCCTCCAGGTCGGCGTTGTTCATGAAGATGCGCGTCAGGTACTCGACGACCGGCTCGCGCTCGGGCGTCGACGGTTCGCCGAAGTTCAGCAGGACGACACCGGTGGACATAGCTGAACCTTGGACCCGCCCGGCTTTACGGTGTTGCTTCCGGCGGATCGGCCGTCGTTCGCGGGCCGAAGACGTTCGGTACTCCCCGGTTGGCGTCTAAACCGTATCAGTCCGCGCCCTCCTCGATGCGCTCGTGGCGGTCGCGGAACGACGCCAGGCAGTTCTCACAGCAAAAGCGGTAGCGGCGGCCGCCGATCTCCGCGCTCTCGCCCTCGCTGGTGACGGTGTTGCCACACTCCGCGCAGGTCAGCGCGAACTCCGTCCCGCCCAGCGAGGGCGTCCACTCGACGTCCGAGACCAGCCGGACGGAGTAGTCCTCGATGGGATCCGACGCCGCCAGGTCGGCCGTCAGGTCGCCGACCCAGGCCTCGACTGGGCCGTCGACCCGTGCGAACGTCGTCACCGTCGCCTCCGCGGTGGTGAACACGTGCTCGACGGCCTCGTCGCCCGCCACGGCCGCACGGACCGCCGGGAGCGCCTCGGGTGTCGTCTCCAGGTCGAGCAACACCGGCGTCCCACCGCGCAACTGAGAGCGGTCGACGTCGACGGTGAACCGCTCGACGACGCCCAGTTCCTGTAGCCGGGAGACGCGTTCGGACACCGCCGGGCCCGACAGCCCGACGGCGTCACCGATCGCACTGTACGAGCGCCGGCCGTCCTCGACGAGGAGTTCGAGGATGCGCCGGTCCGTGTCGTCCAGGTCGCGCATGGGCGTCGCTTGTGAGCGACGGGCCTTGTGCGTTTCTCGGTGCCGACGGTGTGTCCCGCGGACGACCCCGGTTCTGTATAGCTGCTGGAGATTTATCGGTGACTGCCACCGCTCCGTCACGAAGCCACGCGAGAGCGGTCGAACTCGGCCGCCGACGGCGAACTGCGACCATTCCGAGTGTTTATTCCGGATCGCGAGCCACTGTCGGGTATGAGCGCGCTCGCACCCCTCGAAGCCCGCGCGACGGCCTGTGCCGAGCGACTGCAGGCCGCCGACGAGGTGTTGCTCGCCTCGCACATCGACGCCGACGGCCTCACGAGCGCCGCGGTGGCGGCGACGGCGCTCCGGCGCGCGGGGATTCCCTTCGAGGTGGTGTTCAAGGACCAGCTGAACGACGAGGCGATCGCCTCGATCGCGGCGACGGACTACGACACCGTCCTCTTTACCGACTTCGGGAGCGGCCAACTGGACGCCATCGCCGCCCACGAGGCCGCAGGTGACTTCACGCCGGTGATCGCCGACCACCACCAGCCCGCCGACGCGGCGACGGAGTACCACCTGAACCCGCTGCTCGAGGGCATCGACGGCGCGAGCGAACTGTCCGGCGCGGGCGCCGCCTACGTCCTGGGCCGCCACCTGGAGGGCGACGGTGACAACCGCGACCTGGCGGCACTGGCCGTCGTCGGCGCCGTCGGCGACATGCAGGCCAGCGACGGCGAACTCCACGGCGCCAACGCAGAGATCGTCGCCCAGGGCGAGGCCGCCGGCAGCGTCGAGACGGCGACGGACATCGCGCTGTACGGGAAACAGACCCGGCCGTTGCCGAAACTGCTCGAGTACGCCAGCGAGGTCCGGATTCCCGGCGTCTCCAACGACCCGAGCGGCGCCGTCTCCTTCCTCGACGGCCTCGACGTCGACCTGAAGGAGGGCGGGGAGTGGCGCCGCTGGGTCGACCTGGACGACGGGGAACGGCAGACTGTCGTCAGTGCACTGGTCCAGCGGGCGCTGCAACGCGGCGTGAGCGCCGACAAAGTCGACGGCCTGGTCGGCACCACCTACACCCTCGTCGACGAACCCGAGGGGACCGAACTCCGGGACGCCAGCGAGTTCTCGACGCTGCTGAACGCCACGGCGCGCTACGACCGGGCCGACGTCGGCCTGGCGGTGTGTCTCGGTGACCGCTCGGGGGCGCTCGACCGTGCCCGGACGCTCCTGCGAGAACACCGCCGGAACCTCTCGGAGGGCATCCAGTGGGTCACGGAGGAGGGCGTCACCCGCGAGGACCACGTCCAGTGGTTCGACGCCGGCGACCGGATCCGCGAGACCATCGTCGGCATCGTCGCCGGGATGGCCGTCGGGAGCGACGGCATCGACAGGGGGACGCCCATCGTCGCGTTCGCCCGGAAGAACGACGAGGAGACGAAGGTCTCTGCCCGCGGAACGCACGCGCTCGTCCGACGAGGACTGGACCTCTCGGCGGCGATGGGCGCCGGCGCCGCGGCCGTCGACGGCGAGGGCGGCGGCCACGACGTCGCCGCGGGCGCGACGATTCCGACCGACGCGAAGCGGGAGTTCCTCGAGGTCGTCGACCGGACGGTCGGCGACCAGCTGGGCTGATCCCGCGGGTCGAAGGCCAGTATTCCTATGGGCCAGTACGCCCTGGGAGAGCTATGGATCGGAGGGTCGACTGGCAGTTCACGTGGCGCCAGTCCCGCCTGGTCCGGTGGGCCGGCACGACGGCCGGCAGTGCCGGTCTCGGCCTGGTCGTCGCCGCCCTCCTCGCTCGGGCCGACGCGCCACTGGTCGCCGGCGGTGCCACCCTCGCGGTAACGACCGTCTGTGCGGCCGTGCTCTCGGTCCGACTGGTCCGCCAGGGCCGGGTCCGGACTGGTGCCGCCGCGCGGGTCGCGGCGGCGGCCGCGCCCGTCGCCCTCGCGCTGTACGCTCTCGCCTTGCGCGGCCAGGTCGTCGCCGTCCTGGCCGTCGCCGGCACCCTCCAGATCGGCCTGGCGACCGGTGCCCTCGCGACGGCGCTCCGATCGGTCGGGACCGTCGATCAGGACGGCGAAACCCTCTCGTACGGGACCAGCGACAGCCAGGTCACGGTCGACCTCACCGGTGCCCAGGCGGCCTACGCCGTCACATTCCGGCACAGAGCACTGCTCCTGTTGCGCTGGGAGCGGTCCCGACCCCTCGACCCTGCCCGCCCGTCGCTGGTCGTCGTCTCGCGGGACGCCGCGACGCTGGCACGCCGGATCGTCCGCTCCTGACGCCGCTCTCGACCCGGTCTGGGCCGTTGGGCCGTTCGGAAGCATAAATCACATTCCACGATAGAAAATCGCGGATCCGCCGACACACTGGCTGTCGAACGACGCCGAGCGAAGCGTCCGCTCTCCGACGCGCCGGACACGGGACCACCCGATCGGCGGGCGATCGACGGCCGAGCGCGGTCGACTCGGCCACTCGAAGGACGCGGTCCGATACCGAGGGCGGCCGAAGGGGACGGAACGGACAGAATGAAAACCGGGGGCGCAGGAACCCCGCCGCTCGATCCCCGAGCGTCACGCGACGGTGGCGCGGTCGTCGTGGTACGTCTCGGCGAAGGACACGAAGTTCCGGAGGATCCGGAGCCCGGTCGTTCCGCTCTTCTCGGGGTGGAACTGCGTGCCCACGACGTTGCCCGCCTCGTTCGCCGCGACGGCAGCGAAGTCGAAGCCGTAGTCACACGAGGCGACGGTGTGGGCGGCGACGTCGGAGGTGTAGGAGTGGACGAAGTACGCGTAGTCCCCGTCGTCGACGCCGTCCACGAGCGGGTGGTCGCGCTCGACGGTGAGTTCGTTCCAGCCCATGTGCGGGACGTTGACGTCGTCGTCCGGGAGTCGTTCGACGCGGCCCGAGAGCAGGTCGAGTCCTTCGATAGTCTCTCCCTCGGGAACGCCCTCCGTGCTCTCGGTGAACAGGAGCTGGCACCCGACGCAGATCCCGAGGATCGGCGTGTCCTCGGCGGCCTCGACGAGAACGTCGTGGAACGGACGCGAGTTCCGGACGCACTCGCCGTAGGCGCCCACGCCAGGCAACACGAGCGCGGGGGCGGTCGCGATGTCGTCGGGGTCGTCGGAGATCGCGACCGTCGCGCCCGCTCGCTCCAGTCCCCGTCGGAGACTCCGGAGATTACCGACGCCGTAGTCGATGATGGTTACCTTCACAGTGGTTCTTCCCGCTCGTCCCTCTTAATGGCCGGTCTTCCCCCACTCGCCCCAGGTGGGGACAGGGAGGTAGCCCCGATGCGAGGCCGCTCACCTCGTCGGTGAGACGGCTGCCCGGGCCGCCGAACCGGGCACGTCGCTGTGGGAGCGTCGCTGCCGGGAGCAACTGGCGGCGCTCGACCGAATCGGACGACTGCGGGCGGTGACGCGGGGGTCGACGGAGCGTCGGTGTCGCCGGACATGATCGATTCTGTATCGTCGATAGTGGTTTATTCGAGGGATCGTGCTGTCCGGGGCGGGGGTCGACCGAGAGATCAAAACCGCGTGACTGCCACCGGATCGACGATCGAACGATCCTCCGGGGACGGCGACAGGTGGCGGCGGGGTCGTCGAGGGCGGCCCGGGTCGCAGAGGAACCCTATGGAGGAGACGCCGTTCGCCGCTGTCAGACCGTCTCGGTCCGGATATGCCTCCAGGCGGTAGACCGGGCCGCCGTCGGGAGGACGCCGTGTACCGAACGCGAAACGGTCAGTTAGCACCGTCGTAGCGACGACAAAGGCCACCCTCGCGACGCCGAGCGTGCGGGGCCCGACCGCGCGCGGTGGCGTCGCCCGGCACGCTGGACTCGTCGTAGCCCGCGACGAGAGCGGTCGACCCACGAACAGCAGGGAGCCGATCGGTAGGAGGAGGGCCGCCGGTGCGACCCGCGGGACGACCCCGACCTGCGGTGTCGGCACGGGACCACTCACTCGCCCGCTCCCGCGACAGGGCCGGGGTTCCCGATCGGCGGAGAACAGCCCCGAGTGCGGAGAGTCGAGCGGCGAACCGGCCGAAATCGACGGCAGGGGCGTCGAGCGGGGGGCGGGTACAGGGTCGCCCGCTCGGCAGCGTAAACCAGTATGGACGATACGAAACCGGCGTGGTGGGGTTGGACGCGTTCGAAGAAGCAAGGGACGGGTGCGATGACGGACGACGACCGGTCAGAGCAGAGTGTCGCGCTCGATGAACTCCTCCGGACCGAACTCGAACGACGGGACGACGGTACCGGGTTCGACATCCAAGACGCCGAGATCGGCGGAGGCATCGTCGAACTCGAACGGGACAGTCGCGACGTATCACGTCACACCGGAGCCACGCCGCGACGGGACCAGGGGGACCAACCGGTCCCATCTCTGTCCGGGCGACCGGGAGCACTGACAGCGGAAGCGGACACCTCGTCCCGGGTATTGACGGGCCTCACTGTCGGTGTTCGACGTGTTCTTCCGCAGCCGTGTGGGTCGCCAGTTCCATCCGGTGTTGACGTTCCGCCCCGCACTTCGGACAGGTGTGGCGATACACGATATCCGCGCCGTCGCTCGTTGCGTCCCAGGCGCCTTCGGCGTCTTCGAACCCACACTCGTGACACACCAGTTCCTCGTGGTCGTAGTGCTCTCTCAGACGTTCGAACGGAGAGCGACTGCCTTTCGATGCCATGTCGCATAGTTTGTTTTTGAAACACAAAATTATTGCGCCTATTATTATTGATTCAGTACCCGACTGTTGTTAGAGTAGTCTACTCACAATCGACGCGGGCAGTCACCGGTATCGGCGAATGGCACAACGTCTTTGCCCGGAAGGCCAGTAGCCACAACCATGCCCTACCGACCCGACGAGATCGACCGTCGGATTCTCTACTACCTCGGAGAGAACGCGCGGGACACGTCCGCCCCGATGATCGCCGAAGAGGTGGACGTCACCCCCGCGACGGTACGGAACCGCATCAACCGACTGGAAGAACACGGCGTCATCCGTGGCTATCACGCCGACATCGACTACGAGAACTCGGACGGAAAGGTGACCACACAGTTCACCTGTACCGCCCCGGTCAGCAAACGGTCGGCACTCGCCAACGAGGCACGGTCGACGCCGGGTGTGATCCACGTCAGGGAACTCCTCGCTGGCCAGGAGAACCTCGTGATCACCGCGGTCGGCGAGGAGACGGCCGACATCAACCGCATCGCACAGCAACTCTCGGCGGCCGGGATGACCATCGAACGCGAGGACATCGTCCTCGACGAGACGTTTCGACCGTACCATGGATTCGCGCCGGAGGAGGACCGTGCGTCGTCGGCAGTGACCGACTTCCAGACCGTCGTCGGGGGCGGAGAGGTGGTCGAGTTTACCGTCTCGGAGACTGCCGACATCGCCGGACTCACACTCGAAGCTGCGAACCACGATGGACTACTTCCCGACGACGTGCTCGTCGTGGGAATCGAGCGAGACGGCGACCAGATCACGCCCAACGGTGCGACACAGGTCAAGCCAGGGGACCTCGTGTCGGTGTTCTCACCGGAAACGTTCCCGGAACGACTCGTCGACGCCTTCGACAGCGAGCCGCGGCCCGCCAACGACCACGTGTAAGGTCCGTCCGATTCGAGTCGCGACGTCGCGTTCGCCAGCGGCGCGCTCACCCCGAGAGAGAAGTCGCCCCACTTTTGTTCGTCTCGGACCACGCCTCGAGTATGGCCGAGTTCGACGCCGAGAAGTTCGAGGACAAGTACGCCCACTACTTCACCGAACTCCAGTCGGCGTACCGCGACGCTTTCGAGACGATGAACGACGCGTTCGACGCCGAGCTGATCCACGCCATCGACCAGCAGGTGCTGGCCGAGAGCGAACCGATGTACGAGGACGGCGACTTCCGGATCGACCTCCCAGACGAGCCCTACGACCGGCTCGAGGGCGTCATCGTCGAGCGCGAGCGCTTCGAGACGGTCCTGGAGCGGTACCGGGAGGAGTTGGAAGCGGAACTGCGGGCGACGTTCGAGATTGACGGCTGAGCCGGGCGTGCTCCCGTGATTCGGTGGAACCAAAGGCTGAAGGACGCCGGCGACCTACCGCGCTGTATGAGCACGGAGACTCAGAACGAGGGCGACGACCTGGAGGAGCGCATCTCGAACTTCCTGCGGCGGAACTTCCCGCAGATCCAGATGCACGGGGGCAGCGCCGCGATTCAGGGCCTCGACCGCGAGAGCGGCGAGGTCACGATCCTGCTTGGTGGGGCCTGCTCCGGCTGTGGCATCTCCCCGATGACGATTCAGGCGATCAAGACCCGGATGGTCAAGGAGATCCCCGAAATAGAGACCGTCCACGCCGACACCGGCGGTGGCGGCGGTGGCGGTGGCGGCATGAGCGGCGGCGGGAGTCCCTCCTTCCCGGGCGAGACGGTCGACGACGACGGCGGCGAGTCCGACGAAGGCCCCCAGGCACCTTTCTGAGACGGACGTTTCCGTTTCCCGGTCGCTCGCGTCGCGACGTCTCGACGGAACGACAAGGCCTTTAGCGTTCGGTGCCCCGGCCTCAGACATGTCCGCGGCCGACGCGTCGAACGTGTTGTTCGTCGTGATGGACACGGTCCGGAAGGACCACCTGTCGGTGTACGGGTACGACCGCCCGACGACGCCGAACCTGGAGCGGTTCGCCGAGGACGCGACGACCTTCGAGGCGGCCGTCGCGCCCGCCCCGTGGACGCTCCCGGTCCACGCGTCGCTTTTCACCGGCCTGTACCCCAGCCAGCACGGCGCCAGCCAGGAGAACCCGTACCTGGAGGGGGCGACGACCCTCGCCGAGACGCTGTCGGCGGCGGGGTACGACACCGCCTGCTACTCCTCGAACGCGTGGATCACGCCGTACACCCACCTCACCGACGGCTTCGACGACCAGGACAACTTCTTCGAGGTGATGCCCGGCGAGTTCCTGTCGGGACCGCTGGCCCGGGCGTGGAAGGCGATGAACGACAACGAGTCCCTCCGGGCGATCGCCGACACACTCGTCAGTTTGGGCAATACCGCCCACGAGTACCTCGCTGGCGGCGAAGGCGCCGACTCGAAGACCCCCGCAGTGATCGACCGGACGATCGAATTCGTCGACGACGCCGACCGCTCGTTCGCGTTCATCAACCTGATGGACGCTCACCTGCCGTACCACCCGCCGGAGGAGTTCGCCGCGGAGTTCGCCCCCGGCGTCGACTCGACCGAGATATGTCAGAACTCCAAGGAGTACAACTCCGGCGCCCGCGACATCGACGATGCGGAGTGGGACGCGATCCGTGGGCTGTACGACGCCGAGATCGCCCA
>CAZIVN010000042.1:0-12944 GCA_964542685.1 uncultured Halobacteriales archaeon | reverse complement strand
ACCATCTCGGGCCAGTCCGTCACGGGTTGCTCGGTCCCCTGGGCGTACACGTAGCGGTGCCGGCGACACCAGCGGTCCGGCGACACCGTCGGGAGCGCGGTCGCGCCGTCGTGGAGGCGGGTGCACTCGACGGCGCCCGTCTCGGGGTCGAGTTCGTAGCGGTCGATCCGGCCGCCCAGCGCCGCGAGGTTGCCCTCGCGCAACTCGGAGAGGTAGAGCGTGTCCATCGCACTCGTGTCCGGGATGGTCTCCAGGTCGAAGACGATCCGGCCGTCCGCCTCGAAGGCGTTGACGTGGTGGAAGCCGAAGGTGGCGTCGGTGGTGGTGTCGACGGCCACCTCGCCGCGCACCCGGTCGACGGCGACGATTCGCGTGCCGGCCTCGGGCCGCCAGTCGAAGTGTTCGACGAAGGGGGGTTGCTCGCCGGGCCTGAAGAACGCCAGCGGGTTCACGTCGAACGGGAACGCCGTCAGGACGACGTACGTCGGCGTGACCGCGAAGCTGTGCATGTACGACGGGCGGTCCGTGGGCACGCTCGCCAGGTGCCGGCGGCGCTCCGGCCCCAGGACCTCGTGGACGTGGTACTGGCTCGGCCGGCCGAACTCCGTCTCGACGTTCAGAATCGCATCCGTCGTCGGGTCGTGGCCCAGGTGGGCACAGGCCAGTTGGCCGCGAGGGTCCGGGCCCTCGTAGCGGACGTGGTCGACGGTGTGGAGGTCCTCGGGGTCGAACTCGACCCACCGCGGGGACTCCGTGAGCGCGACGTACCGGTCACCGATCCGTTCGGCGACGATGTTGGCGTTGTCGTAGGGGTCGGCGGTCAGCAGTTGCCAGAGCCGTTCCCGCAGCGTCGACCCGCCGGTGGCGAAGCCACCCTCGAACTCGCCGGTCCGGGCGGCCTCGAAGGCGTCGGACCGGAGGAAGCGGTTGCGGTAGTGGACCCGCCCGTCGTCGAACGTGAACTTGTGGAGCATCGCCAGGCCGTCGAACCAGTGGTCGACGCTCGCGTCCGCGAGTTCGAACGCGCCCGGGCCGTTCCGGAGGAGGCTCCCGGACAGCCAGTCGGGGACCGATCCCTCGACCGGCAGTTCGGTCCGGGCCTCGTCGGTCAGCGAGTGGAAGCCGAGTGCAGCCATCGACGTGACACAGGGACGGGGAGGTCCTAACGGTTCGGGTGCCGTGTGCGCCGTGCGGGAAGCCTCCGGCGGTCCCGGTCACTCCAGGCGCTCGCCGACGCGGTCACTCCAGGCGCTCGCCGACGCGGTCGCCGACCGCCAGCCCACACCGCGTCGCGGCGTGGAGGCGGCCCTCGCCGGCCACCCAGTCGCCGGCCAGGAACAGGCCCGCGTCCTCTCCGGTACGGGCGACCTCGTCGTCGAGGCCCTCGTTCGGCAGCGCGTAGCGCCAGCGCTGGTGGTCCGTCCAGGCCGGGTCGCGGAGCCAGCCGTCGCCCAGCAGGTCTGCCGTCGCGTCGACGGCGTCCGGTGCCCAGTCGGCGGGGTCGTCCGCCAGGCGCTCCCGGGACCAGTCCGGGCTCATCTGGATCACCAGCAGGCTCTCGCCGTCCGGGACGTGGCCCGGCTTGCACTCCTCGCGGGCGACCCAGCCGACGGCGTGGTCGTCGTCGGTGTTGACCAGCGCGTAGTACGGCCGCTCCGGGCGGCGGTCGTAGCCGGCGATGGCCGTGAGGATCGGTCGGTAGGAGACGTCGGCGACGGCCGTCGCCAGTCGCTCCCGTCGCGGGTCGTCCCACGTCGTCGCGCCGAGCAACTCGGCGGTCTGGGGTGCCGGCGGCGTCAGCAGGAGCGCGTCGAACGCGCCCAGGCCCTCGCCGTCGGTGTCTTCGAGCGCCCACGCGCCGTCGTCCCGGCGGCCGACCGCGCCAACTCTCGTCTCGCGGTAGACCGTCGCGTCGGTTTCGGCCAGCAGTCGCTTTGCCAGCTGGGTGATGCCAGCGTCCCAGGTCCACTTGTGCTCGTCGGCCTCCCGTCCCGGCGCGATCTCGCCGTCGCCGTCGAACGTCCAGATCGGGCCCGCGGCCTCGACCAGGCCGTCGTCCGGCAGGCGCTCCGTGACGAGGGCCGAGACCGTCTCGTCGTCGCTCTTGAGGTAGTTCGCGCCGTAGTCGTAGGTTCGTTCGCCCCGGCGACGCGTCGCGGCCCGGCCACAGAGCCCACGGCTCTTCTCGAAGATGGTCACGTCGACGGCCCGGTCGCGCAGCGCGTAGGCCGCGGCCGCGCCGGCCGCGCCAGCGCCGACGACGCCGAGGGTCGGTCGTCCGTCGTCAGTCATGCCCGAGGGTACGGCCCGGTCCACAAAAGCCCGTGGCCAACCGGTCGGGACCGCCGGTTCGCCAGGCTCGCCGCATCGATCCAAAACACCCCCGAGCCGTCGCCGCCGCCGGTATGTCAAACAGCCATTGAAAATTTCGCAACCGATAAGTCCGCAATGTTGCTAGGGGGGTGCATGGAGAGCCGCGAGGTGACCGTCGTGCTGATCGTCGTCTGTGCCATCGCGGTCGTGTTGACCGCGGCGACCGTCGCCTCGCCGATCGAGGGCGGGACGGGCGCGGGCGGCTCCGACGACGGCGTCGGTATCGACGAGGGGGCGGGCGACCCCTTCGGTGGTGGGTTCGGGTCGGGCAACGGCGACGCGATCTTCGCGCTGAACGGGATCTGCGGCGACGGCGGCTTCCCGACCGAGATCCTCGCCGTGCTGGCGTTCGTCGTCGGCGTGGCGGCCCTGATCGGGTTCCAGCGAGACGGTATCCTCGGCGCTATCGCCACCGCCGTCGTCGCGTTGCTCCCGATCGGAACGTTCGTGCTGTTCCTGTTCGCCACCTGCGTGATCGAGACCGGCGAGGCGGCGAGTGACACTGGCTTCCTCGGCGGGCAGGGCAGCGGTGGGGGGAGCGGCCTCACGGGCGCGGCCACACAGCTGTCGGCCCCCCAGATTGCCGCCTCGCTCCTCCTGTTGCTCACCGTCGGCGGCGCACTCGTCGCGGTCGTCGTCGGCCGCGGCGACGACGAGGACGAGGAGGAGGACGACTGGACGGTTCCCGAACAGGACGTCGACCACGAGGTGGCCTACGACCTGGACCGGATCGGCGCGGCCGCCGGCGCGGCCGCCGACCGCATCGACGCGGACGCCGACGTCAGCAACGAGGTGTTCCGGGCCTGGCGCGAGATGACGCGCCACCTCCGGGTCGACCGCCCGGCCGCGAGTACGCCCGCGGAGTTCGCCGACGCCGCCGTCGACGCCGGCATGGATCCCGACGACGTCGCCGAGTTGACCGACCTGTTCGAGGCGGTCCGGTACGGCGGGCAGACCGCGACCGACGAGCGAGCGCGGCGGGCCCGCGCGGCCCTGCGCCGGATCGAGCGCACGTACGGCGGTGAGACGTCGTGAACCGGTCGCGCCTGGCCGGACTCGGCGTCGTCGTCGCACTCTGCGGGATCGGGCTCCTCCTGATGCCGGGCCTGGCCGCGTCGCTCGCGACCGGACTGTCGGTGCTGAACGCGATGGCGCTCGTGTCGTTCCTCTACGCCCTGTCGGTCGCCGACGACCGCGTCAGGGCCGAGATCGAGGGCCACGACGTCGACGAACCGGAGACCGGCCAGGAGTTGCCCGCTCCCGGCATCGAGTTCCGCGAGGAGATGGCCCTCGTGCGAGCCCACTCGAGTTTCGACAGCCAGCAACTCCACCAGTCGGTCACAGAGGACCTGGAGACGATCGCCGTCCAGGTGTTGACGCGTCGGGAGGGCTGTTCGGAGGCCGAGGCACGCGAACTGCTCGAACGGGGTGCCTGGACGGACGACCCCATCGCGGCCGAGTTCTTCTCGACGACCGGGCTCCGGATGACGACGACGGAACTGCTCTCGGAGATGGTCGGCCGTCGGACCTCCTTCTCGGAGAAGGTCGAGCGCGTCGTCGACCAACTCGTCGATCAGTGGGAGTCGGCCGACGCAGCGACGCCGGTCCCGACGACGGACGGCGCGGGCGGAGGTGAGCGGGCGTGACCGCCGCGACGACGGAGTCGGAGCCCGCGCCGGACGAGGCGGCCGCGGCGTCGACCGACGAGGACGGGGCCACGGGTCAGGGGTCGACCGGACGCGGGCCGGCGGCGACGAACGGTGGCGTGGCGTCCGCGTCGGCGACGGTCGACGCCGCCGACGGCCACACCATCGAGACTGGCCGGTGGATCGGGATCAGCGCGATGGTGCTGTTCGCGGCCGGCATCGGCATCGCGGCGAACTCGCCGGGACTCCTGCTCACCGCTCTGATCGGGGTCGCCTTCCTCGGGTACGCTCGCCTGTCGCGGCCGCCCGCCCCGTCGCTGTCGGTCACCCGAACCGTCGAGGACGGCCGACCGTCGCCCGGCGACACGGTCACCGTCCGGTTGACGGTCGAGAACGAGGGCGAGCGGACGCTGCCGGACCTCCGGGTCGTCGACGGCGTCCCGACGGAACTGTCCGTCGTCGACGGGTCCCCGCGGGCCGGGACGGCGCTTCGCCCGGGCCAGTCGGTGCGCGTCGAGTACACCATCGAGGCCAAGCGGGGGACCCACGAGTTCGACGGCGTGACGATACTCGCCCGGAGCGCGAGCGGCGCCCACGAACGGTCGGTCCGGCCAGCCGTCGGGACGAGGCTGACTGCCCACCCGCCACTGGAGATGGACCAGCTGGTCCCGCTGCGCGGGCTCACGACCCCCTACACCGGACGCGTGCCGACGACCACCGGCGGGGAGGGCATCGAGTTCTTCGCCACCCGCGAGTACCGGCGTGGCGACTCGCTGTCTCGCGTCGACTGGAACCGCCTGGCGCGGGGCCAGGAGCTGTCGACCCTGGAGTTCCGCCAGGAGCGCCTGGCGACGGTCGTGCTCGTGCCGGACCTCCGCCTGCGGTCGTACGTCCGCGGCGCCGAGGAGAACCTCCACGCGGCCGACCGATCGGTCGCCGCGACCGGGGAACTGTTCTCGGCGCTGCTGGAGAGCGGCGACCGGGTCGGCATCGCCGCCATCGCGAGCGAGGACGTCTGGCTGTCGCCGGGGAGTGGGTCCGAACACCGGGCCCGGGCCCGGGAGTTGCTCGCGACGCACCCCGCGTTCGCACCGGAACGACCGGACAGCGGCGTCTCGTCGGTCTGGGGGTTCCGGACCATCACGACCAGGCTCCCGGCCAACGCCCAGGTCGTGCTCCTGTCGCCGCTGGTCGACGACGGCGCCTTCGAGATGGCGCGGCGGTTCGACGCCCGCGGCCACGACGTGACGGTCGTCAGCCCCGCGCCGACGGTCGGCGACACCGTCTCGGAGCGCGTCGGTGACCTCCGACGCTCGCTGCGGATCGTCCAGTTGCGCGAGGTCGGCATCCGGGTCGCGGAGTGGGACCCGGACGAACGCCTCGCGTCCACGCTCGAACGCGCCGGACGGCGGTGGTCGACGTGACCGAGGCCGTCGAGTTCGACGACGGGCCGGCCTACCTCAGCGCCGGACTCGCGCTCGCGCTCGCCGGCGTCGCGACGCTCGGCTTGCTCACCGCGTCGGCGACCGGGCTGATCGCCGGGGTCGTCGCCGTGGCGTTGCTGGCACCGGGCGTGACCCTCGGCGAGCGGCGACTGGTCGACGCCGGGGCGGCGGCGTTGCTGGTCGGTATCGCCGTCGCGGGCATCGAGGGGGCACCGCCGGCGTCGCTGGTCGTCGCGGCCGTGGCGACGGTCGCGGCCTGGGACATCGGCGAGAACGCCATCAGCGTCGGTGAGCAACTCGGTCGCGCCGCCGACACCCGCCGCGCCGAACTCGTCCACGCGGGCGCCACGCTGGGGCTCGCTGCGGGGACGGGTGTGGCCGGCGTCGCCGCCTTCACGGTCACCACGAGCAGTCAACCGGCGGCCACCGTCGCGACCCTGGTCGTCGCAGTGATCGCACTCACGGCCGCCCTCCGACTGTGACCGTCGCACCGTCTCGCGGCCGATGTGAGAACACATAAGTCACGAACCACGAAACCAGACGACGATGGACCGTTCAGCCCTCCGAACGATACTGATCGCCGTCCTCTGTCTGTCGGTCCTCGCACTGGCGGCGGCCACGCTCGACACCACCCAGACCGGTGGGTCGGACTTCGGCTCGGGTGGCGGGAGCGGCGGCGGCGACGGGCCGGGCGACGGCGGGAGTCGCCCGACGCCGTCGCCGGAGACGCCGGACCCGCAGCCGACGGCCGCCCAGGAACCGGAACAACCACCGGAACTCTGTGCACCGATCGTCAAGGAACCACCCGTGATTATCGCCGTGGTTCTGGCGGCGGTCATCACCTTCCTCCTGCTGTTGAAGTACTACAACGAGTTCGTCGCCATCGCCGGGACGCTGATGGTGTTCGGTCCGATCGGACTGATCATGCTGGTCCTGGCCAGGTGCGAGAGGCCAGAGCCCGACCCGGAGCTCGACCCCGGAAACCTGTCGAGCGGGAACTCCAGCGGCGGGAGCGGCGGCGTCGGCGGCGACGGGTCGGGCCTCACGGAGCCGACGCTGCCGATCCTCCTGCTCGCCATCGTCGCCGTCCTGATCGTCCTGGGGGCGGTCGCCTACTACCTCACCGGCGACGACACGATCGGGGACGCCGGCGACGACCCGGACGAGGACGCGGACGACGAAGAGGACGGCGCGGCCGTCGACGCGGCGGACGTCGCGAAGGTCGGCCGCATGGCCGGCGAGGCCGCGGACCGTCTCGAAGCCTCCGGCGACTTCGAGAACGAGGTGTACCGCGCCTGGCGCGAGATGACACGGCCGCTGAACGTCCCCAGGCCCCAGTCGAGTACCCCGCGGGAGTTCGCCGAGGCGGCCGTCGGCGCGGGCATGAACGGCGACGACGTCGACCGACTGACGGAACTGTTCGACGAGGTGCGCTACGGCGGGCGCGAGGCGACCCCGGAACGGGAACGCGAGGCCGTCTCGCTGTTGCGATCGATCGAGGCTGCGTACGCCGACGTCGACTCCGCCGCGGACCTCCCCGACGGGGAGGCCGATCCGTCCGGCGGGACCGACGACGCGGAGGTGGACGAGGGATGATCTCACGGCTCCTGACGCCGCTGGGAGTGATCCTGGGCGTCGTCGGTCTGATCGGCGTCCTCGCGCCGGGGACGGTCGCGGGCATCCCCGGGGGATCGGTCGCGCTCGTCTTCGTCGGCGTCGCCATCCTGTTGCAGGGGATCAGGGTCGTCGACGTCCGGCGCCGGAACCGCCCGGACGAACTGGAGACGCCGGACGCCGAGGTCCAGATGGAACTGCCGACGCCCGGCGACGACATCGACGCCGACCTCCGGTACCTGGAGACGGAGCGACGGTTCGACCGCGAGCGACGCCGCCGGATCCGGGAGCGCCTGTACGCGGCGGCGGTCGAGGCGGTCGAACGTCGCCGGGGCTGTTCGACCGAGGAGGCGAAACGGGCCGTCGAGCGCGGGACCTGGACCACGGATCCGCTGGCCGCTGCCTTCTTCACCAACGTCGAGACGGGCGGGTCGCTGACCGACGAGCTACGGTACGCACTGCGAAACGAGTCGTCGTTCGGCCGGCGGGCCAGGGCGGCCGCCGACGCCGTCCACCGGGTCGCGGTGGAGGGGGCCGACGCGTGAGCGCGACCGAGGCGGCGCCGTCGACCGCCGACGGCCCGGACGAGGTGCCAGCGTCGGACGAGGAGGCGTCGAGCGACGACGAGGGGACCGGCGCGACGCTCGTGTCGGCCCAGGACCGGGAGACGTACCACTGGCGGGGCGTGGCCGCCGTTGCACTCGTCACGGGCGGCCTCGGCGTCGTCTCGCGGACGCCAGCGCTGTTGCTCGCGGCCGTCGTCGGAGTTGGCTACCTGGCGTACGCCCGGACGTTCTCGACGCCGGCAGTCTCCCTGTCGCTGTCCCGGAGCGTCGACGAGGCGGATCCGGACCCCGGCGACGAGGTGACGGTGCGGCTCTCGGTGCGCAACACGGGCGACGCCACCCTCGCCGACCTCCGGATCGTCGACGGCGTGCCCGAGGCCCTGGAAGTCGTCGACGGGACGGCCCGCCTGGGCACGTCCCTGCGCCCGGGGGCACGGGCGACGGTCGAGTACACCGTGGTCGCACGGCGCGGCGAGTACGAGTTCGACCCGGTTCTCGTCGTCGCACGGGACGTGAGCGGCTCCCGCGAGCGCGAGGTCGAACTGGACGTCGAGACGGTGCTCACGTGTACGCCGTCGCTCGAGGCGACCGCCGACGTGCCGCTCCGCGGCCTCACCTCGCGGTACACCGGCCGGGTCGAGACGGACACCGGCGGGGAGGGCATCGAGTTCTTCGCCACCCGCGAGTACCGGCGTGGCGACTCGCTGTCTCGCGTCGACTGGAACCGCCTCGCCCGTGACGGGGAACTGTCGACCCTGGAGTTCCGCCAGGAGCGCCTGGCGACGGTCGTCCTGTTTCTGGACCTGCGCCCGGCGGCGTACGTCCAGGCCGGCGAGGACGGCCTGCACGCCGTCGACAAGAGCGTCGACGCCGCGGGCCAGTTGTTCTCGGCGCTGCTGTCGACCGGCGACCGGGTCGGCCTCGCCGCCCTGGCGCCGGAGGACGTCTGGTTGCCGCCGGGCACCGGCAACGACCACCAGGCCCGGGCCCGGGACATCCTGGCGACGCACCCGGCGCTGTCGCCGGACCCGCCCGAACGGTACTTCTCGACGCAGTTGCGCATCCGGAAACTCCGCAAGCGACTGCCATCCGACGCCCAGATCATCCTCCTGTCGCCGATGGCAGACGACGACATCGCCCGTCACGCGAGACTGTTCCACGCCCACGGCCACCTCGTGACCGTCGTCAGCCCCGACGTGACGACCGCGGACACCGTCGGTCACACCCTCGCGGCCGCGGAACGCGCGAACCGGCTCAGCCGCCTCCGCGAGTCGGGCGTTCGGGTCATCGACTGGCCCGGCGACGAGTCCCTCGCCGAGGCCATCGTCTCGACGAGCGCGAGGTGGTCCGGATGAGCGCCGAGACGGAGGTCGGCGTCGGGGAGGAGGGCGTCCCCGAGGGCGGCACGGACCCCCAGTCCGACGCGACGGACGTCGAGGAGATCACCCGCCGGCCGACCCGGCTCTCGTCGCTGCTCGCGGTGGTCACGTCGCTGCTGGCCGCGCTGACGTCGGCCGCCGGCGGGAGCACCGCGCTCGGACTCGCCGGACTCGGCGTTCCGGTCCTCGTTCTCGCGCTTCTCAGAGGCTACCCCCGCGCGATCGACCTGGGCGGCCTGCTCTTGCTCTCCGGCGTCACCTACGCGGGCTACGTTGGCGCGAGCATTCCCGTCGTCCTGACCGGCACGGTGGCGACGGTCCTGGCCTGGGACCTGGCGAACTACGCCTTCAGCGTCGGGTTCCAGCTGGGCCGAGAGACGCGGACGGGGAGAGTCGAGAGCCTGCACGCCGCCGCCAGCACCGGCGTGGGCGTCGTCGTCGCCGCGGGGGGCTACGCGCTCTACCTGAGCGGCGCGGAGGGACTCCCCGTCTCGACGGTGGTCGTGATGGTCCTCGGTGCGGCCGCGCTCCTGGCCGTGTTGCGGCTGTAGGGCGGCCGTCGGCGCTTCGGACGGCGCCGAACTCATACTGTCGGACATACTCACTTGAAGGAATCCGACGGCCCGTTCCGTCGAATTTCTTCACGAAGTTATGTCCGACAGTATCAGTCCGATCTGCGCCGCCGCGCGACCCGTTCCTCTGCGGTGTCTTCCGTGACGACCTCGTAGAGAATCGCGCGGTCGTCCGGGCCGGCCAGCGCGGCGTCGTCGCCGTTCTCGGTGTCGTCGCCGTCACGGTCGTCGCTTCGCCTCTCGTCCTCGACGGCCGGCGGGCGCAACACGCGGCCGAGTCGCTGGGTGAACTCCCGTTCGCTGCCGCTGCCCGACAGCACGACCGCGACGTTCGCCGCCGGGACGTCGACGCCCTCGTCCAGCACGTTCGAACTGGCGATCCGGGAGTACGTGCCCTCCCGGAACCGCCGCAGGATCCGCTCGCGTTCGCTCGCACCGGTCTGGTGGGTGATCGTCGGCAGGAGGAACCGTTCGGAGACCTCGTAGGCGAGGTCGTTGTGCGCGGTGAAGACGATGACGCGGTCGTCGCGGTGGCGGTCGAGGATCCGTTCGAGCGCGTCGAGTTTGGCCGACGCGCCGAGCATGATCTCCCGGGCGCGCTGTTTCGCGAGCAGTGCCTCGCGAGCGGCGGGGTCCGTCCCGGACCGCTTGACGAGTTCCTGGTAGTCGCTGCCGGCCCGCATCTCGATGCCGGACTGCGCGAGGTAGTCTGTGAACGTCCCCTGGGTGCGCTCGTAGGCCGCCCGCTCCTCGTCGGTCAGGGAGACGGTCACGCGCTTGACGTCGTACGGCGCCAGGTACTCGCCGGCGAGTTCGTCCGGCGACAGCGCGTAGGCCACAGGGCCGACGAGGTCCTCGACGACCGCGTGGGCGCCGTCGGGACGCTCGAAGGTGGCGGTCAGGCCGAGGCGGGCCGGCGCGGCGAGCATCCGTGCGATGTCGCGATAGCCCTCGCCGCCGAGGTGGTGGACCTCGTCGAACACGACCAGTCCGAAGCGGTCGCCGACCTCGGCCGCGCGCCGGTAGGCCGAGGCGTACGTCGAGACGGTGATCGGGCCGATCTCCTGGACGCCGCCGCCGAACTGTCCGACGTCGACGTCGAACTCGCGGCGCAACTCGGCGTGCCACTGTCCCAGCAGGTCCACCGTGGGGACGACGACGAGCGTCCCGGTGCCCTCTCGTTCGACGGCCTCGAGCGCGACGACGGTCTTGCCGCTGCCGGTCGGCAGTTCGACGACGCCCCGTCGGTCCGCCGCCGCCCAGGCGTCGGCCGCCGCCGTCTGGTAGTCACGCAACTGGTAGGACGACGCCACGCTCAGGTCGGGTGTCGTGAGGACCTCGTCGTCGACATCGACGCCGGCGGCGGCCAGGTCCGCTAGCAGGTCCCGGTACCGCCAGGCCGGCGCCCGGGCGCCGCCGGTGCGCTCGTCGGGCCTGACGAACGCCCGCTCCGTGAGTGCGTCCGGAAGCGCGCCGTCCGTCGTCACGCGGATCGTTCCGTCCTCGAAGGCCAGCGAGACGACCACGGGCGATGGCACGACGCCCACGGATTTACCGGTGTCGCCGCCGGCGCCGAACGGCCCGCAGTGTGCGGTGGCCCCCGGGGGCAGGTTCTCGTGGCGGTGTGTGGTGCCGGCGGTCCGGTACCATACCTGAACGCTTTTAGTCGGGGACCGGCTTGGTTCCGCCAATGAGCGACGACGACGGATCCGGTGCAGCCGAACCGTCCGATCCCACGGCCGAGGACGGGCGCTCGGCTCGGGACGAGACGACGGAGGGAACGGGAGACAGCGAACCCGTGGCGTCCGACGACGGCGCGACGGCCGACGCGTCGGACGGGGACGCCGCGTCGGAGACGCCGACGGACGGCGACTCGGCAGGGGACAGCGAGGAAGACACGTTCGACCGGGAGTCCGACGCGGACGGCGACGAGGCCGCCGAGACGGATGCGTCGGCCGAGGCCGGCGACGAGACGGAAGCGGCCGCCGGCGAGGCAGCGCCTCCCGTCGACGACGAGCCGCCGACGGGCGACGCCGGGGTCCTCGAACGCATCGCACACGTCGACGAGGAACTGGCACAGGAACTGGCCGACGAGATCGGTGCCTTGCAGGACCGCAACGAGGAACTGGTGGCCCGCGTCGAGGACCTGGAGACCCACGTCGAGGACCTGGAGACTCACGTCGAGGACCTGGAGAGCGAACTCGCCGACACCGAGGCGGAACTGGACGAGGCCGAGGAGGAAGTCGAGAACCTGGAGAGCCGACTCAAGCGCAAGCAGGCGGACTTCCAGAACTACAAGAAACGCGCCAAAAAGCGCCAGGAACAGATCAAAGACCGCGCGACGGAGGAGCTCGTCGAACGGCTGATCGACGTCCGCGACGACCTCGAACGCGGCCTGGACGCCGACCACGAGGACGTCGAGAGCATGCGTGACGGGTTCCGGGTCGTCCTCAAGGAGTTCGACCGCATCCTCGACGCCGAGAACGTCGTCCAGATCGATCCGGAGCCGGGGACGGAAGTCGACCCAGAGCGCCACGAGGTGATGATGCAGGTAGACTCGGACCGCCCCGAGGGCGACATTCACGAGGTGTACCGCCCGGGCTACGAAATGGCCGACAAGGTCCTCCAGGAGGCCCAGGTCACCGTGAGCAACGGCGAGGGCACCGCCGACGAGGACGGCGAGGACGGCGAGGCGGCGGACGCCGACGATGAGGACGGCGAAGACGACGGCGAGGAGGCCGTCGCACTGGGCGGCGAGGTCGAGGACGGTGCACAGTCCGCCGAGGAAATCGACGACGCGTCGGACGACGACGAGTAGTCCCGCGTATCCCCGCCGTCGCCCCGTCCTAAATCCCCCGGTCAGCCCGTCGGATTCCGGGCGGGTCGGAACCGGACGAATCGTCCCGTCGTTCGGTTCCTTTCAGCCCGTATCGGCTCCGTTTAATTCCACGTGCGAATCTCCGTGTAGCAAAGTTTAAACGAGAGAAACTGCAATGCCTTCCTAAGATGGCGAGCAACAAGATTCTCGGTATAGACCTCGGAACCACGAACAGCGCGTTCGCGGTGATGGAGGGTGGCGACCCGGAGATCATCGTGAACAGCGAGGGTGAGCGAACCACGCCGTCCGTCGTCGCCTTCTCCGACGACGGCGAGCGACTGGTCGGCAAACCCGCGAAGAACCAGGCGATCCAGAACCCAGAGCGCACGATCGCGTCGATCAAGCGCCACATGGGCGAGGAGGACTACTCCGTCGAGATCAGCGAGGCGTCGGACGACGACGAGGAGTACACGCCCGAGCAGATCTCGGCGATGATCCTCCAGAAGATCAAGCGCGACGCCGAGGACTACC